>JASHTO010000623.1 GCA_030040515.1 Terriglobia bacterium | reverse complement strand
CGTGCTACGTAACTGGCCACTGCACTGTCGATTTCCGCGGCGGAAAGCCCCGGCGGAATCCTGGCATTCACCACCACGCGCTTCGCGCGCGCGGCGGGGGGATAGTTGCATTCAAACGTGACTCCAAAAATCGAGTCTTCCAACCCCAGCGCGAAAAGTATCTCCGTTGCGGAAGGCAGGAAGGAGCAGATCTTCATTTTCTGGCCTCTTGGTCAGCGATTGACGTCGGCAGCGTACTCGGGGCCGGCATGGAAACGCCTTTGGTAGAGCTCATAAGCGCCAAATAAAGCTACGCTGAAGATTACCGCGCTAAGCAGTGTGCTGCCGTAGAAAGGAAGTCCGGCCACGTAGCAGGCAATCAAGCCCTGCCAAGTGGCAGGGTACATCTGGAAGCCCAGCCACACGCCGAAGTTGCTGATCAGGTAGAATGCGGTGGGACCGGCCACGACGGCGGCGGCGAACCGGGCCGTCGACCAGCGCCCGCGCAGCGACCAGCCAATCAGCACGATGGAGGCGAAGGCCGCTAGTTCAACGAGCTCACCCCAACCCGTGTGCATGTGGTAGACAAACCTCGTCAGCACCCAATCGCTCACCGCCAGGACGGCAAGAGGGAACCAAAGCGAATGGCGCTTGGCGATGTATGCACCCCCAAACAGTAGCGCACCGTAGACCGGCGAGAAATTGTCGAGATGCGGAATGAACCGCGCCAGAACCGCAAGCACTACGATGATGTATGCCATGGTGCTCCCTGCTTGCCTGGACTTATATTCCTGGAGCCAGACAGTTCCCTTTTTATCCCATGCGGGGGCGACAGTCAAGCGAGAGCACTGGAAGTTAGTGTCTCAGTTTGAATTCTGTAGCGGCGCATGCTACGTTGCGCACAACCAGCCAGAAAATTCAAACTGAGACACTATTCACGGGAAATTGAAGGCCAGTTCATGGTAGTCGGACGCCTCGGCAGTGCGCAGATTGCGTAAAGAATGTTACTGAAAAACAAGGACTTAACTCGAACAGCCTATACATTTTCCTGTCAGCAGAATATCCTGAGGCTTGGCTAAATATCCAGATAACCCGTTCGCCAAATTTTCAACTCAGTTCTTTGGGGGCTTACCTTTTTATCCATGAGCCGTCTAAGGCCATTGAGAGGTCCAAACCTTCGCGTGATGGATGGAATCTGCTTGGAGTTCGCCAGCAAAGCATCTGCGCAGCCTTCTCCCGCGAGCGAGGCTGATGAACTTTCGCTGATTCGGCGGGCGCAAGAAGGAGATCGTGCGGCCTTCGATGCACTCATTCGTCTGTACGACCAAAATGTGCTGCGGCTGGCGATGCAAGTGGTGGGATCACCCGAACAGGCCCGCGACCTGTACCAGGAGGCGTTCCTGAAAGTTTACCGGTCCATCCGTCATTTCCGCGCGGAGGCAAAATTCTCCACCTGGCTTTATCGAGTGGTGATGAATGTTTGCCTTGACCATCTGCGCCGCCAGAACACACGCAAGGAAGTGACGATGATGCCGCCCGAGGACGGTGAGCCCGAGTTTTTCCAGTCCGTTCCAGACGACCGGCCCGCGCTTGACCCGGAGCGCGCCGCGACCTCGAAAGAAATCGGCCGGCGGATTCAAGAAGCTCTTGCGCGCCTGAATCCCCGCGAGCGCATGGTGTTCGAACTGAAGCACTATCAGGGGTTGAAATTGCGTGCCATTGGCGAAATTTGCAAGACCAGCGAGCAGACCGTGAAGAACAGTTTGTTCCGAGCGACGCAGAAATTGCGAATGGAGTTGGGAGATTTGGCGTGAGCAGCGCCGCCCTTTTAGGCGGCATCGCGATGGGAGATTGATTTATGGAATGCCGTGAATTCGAAGAGCGCTTACCCTTGCTGCTCTATGGGGAACTGCCCTCGGCGGAGCAAACCGCCTGCGAAGAGCATCTGGCGGTGTGTGCGGCCTGCCGCTCGGCGCGGGAGAAGCTCGAGCACTTCCACAAAGTTCTGGCCCGGCGGCCGGAAGCGGAAGTCTCGCCCACCCTGCTGGCCGGGGCCCGCATGTCACTGGATGAAGCACTGGAACGCCAGCAGCACGGGTGGCGCGCACTGTGGAACAACGGCCTTCCAATTCTGCGCTTCCAACCCGCTTCCGGCTTTGCCCTGGCTCTGACGCTGGTTTTGTTCGGGTTCGGCGTGGGCTGGGGATTGCGCCCGCATATTAACGCGCGAACCGCCAACCTGGGCGTAGTCAACACCGCGGACGTCTCCAATTCCGACCTTCAGAACATGCGCATCAGCGACATCACCGGCGTCGCTCCCGATCCGCAGACCGGCGGCGTGAAGGTCACGCTGGATGCCGAGCGGCGCGTCACTCTGGAAGGTTCACTCGATGACCCCAAGATCCAGCAGGTGCTTCTCTTCGCCGTCAAGAGCTATGACAATCCCGGAATCCGCCTCGACACGCTGGACGCGCTGCGCTCGCATGCCGACAATCCCAACATCCGCGAGGCGTTGATTTACGCCATGCGGCACGATCCCAGCGCCGGAGTGCGACTCGAGGCGCTGGGAGCGGTTTGCAGCCTCAATCCCTCGTCGGATGTGCACAACGCGCTGCTGGAGGCGCTCCAAAAGGATACCAATCCGGGCGTGCGCGTGGCCGCCGTGGACGCGCTGATTGCCAGCACGGAGAAAGAGGGCTGCGATGAGCCCACGGCTCAAGCTCTGACGAAACTGGCCACGACGGATACCAATCCCTACGTCCGCCTGAAGTGCGCAAACGCCGTGATGAAATTTGGAAAGTGAGGGTCTCTTCCCCCCATGGGAACGATGCGAGTTTATAAACTCGCGCTGCTGGTATTTCTGGTTGCCCTGCCCGCCGCGCCGAGTGATGTTTCCTCTGCGGGCCAGAACGTGCCGGTCCGGCGCGGCAACAGTTGGCAGCAGCGGATGGACTTTTCAGCTCCGGTGAAGGAAGGTGGCCGCCTGATGCTGCGCGTCGATAACGGCGCGGTGAGCATTCACTCCGAATCGGGCCGCCAGGTGAGCTGCTCCGTCATCCTGCGCGCCTTCACCCCCAGCGAAACCGAAGCGCGCGCGTTGTTTGACAAATTTCAGTTCAGCACGCGGATGATGGATAGCGGCGGCGTCTACATTTCCGCCGAATCGCCGCAGCACGCGAGGCACGGAATCAGGTTCCACGTGCAATATCAAATCGTGGTGCCCGTGCGCTACAACTTGGACGTGGAAACGCAAAGCGGCGACATTACCGTGGACGATCCGCTGCAGGGCGAAGCACGGCTGACCACGGCGGGCGGCGATGTGCGCTTGAGCGACTTGAGTGGGATGGGGCGAATTGAAACCGCCGGGGGAAATATCACCGTGGGAAACACCGGCGGGGACCTCTCCGCGCGCACAGCGGGCGGTACCATCCACGTGGGCGATGTGCACGGCGCCGCAAATCTGGAATCCAGCGGCGGTGAAATCATTGCCGGCAATGTGGGCGGCGCGGTGAGGGCGGAAACGGCGGGTGGAGACGTGGTGCTGGCCGGTGCAGGAGGCGCAGTGCTTGCCCAGAGCGCGGGCGGGCAGATTCAAATCGGGCCCACGGGCGGGAGTGTGCAGGCGGAAACTGCCGGCGGCAACATCCGCCTTCAGGGGGCGCGCGGCCGGGTGGTGGTCCAGACCGCCGGTGGCAGCATCGACCTGCTGGAAGTGGCAAGTGCCGTGCGTGCCTCCACCGCCGCTGGACGCATTCTGGCGGAATTCAACGGCATGGGAAAAACCATTGGCCCCTCGAAGCTTGAATCCAGCGTGGGAGATGTGTACGTCTACTTGCCCGCCAACCTGGCCGTTACCATCGATGCGGCCATTCAAACCGCCGCCGGCCACCAGATCCACTCCGACTTCCCGCTGGAGATTGAAGGTGACAAGGGCGACCTGGTTCCTACCACGCTGCGCTGCCGCGGGCCGTTGAACGGCGGCGGCGAGGTGCTGAGAATCCGCACCGTGGCGGGCGATATTGAGATTCGCAAAATTGATGACACTTCCCTGCGCGAGCTGAAACAACGCGAGGAGAACCATTGGCGCGCCTGGCAGGAGCAGCGCATGGAACAGGAACCACTCCAGCGCGAGAAGCAAAAGCAGAAGAGAGAGGAGGATGAGGATGACCATCAACTGTGATCTTTCGAAACTCAAAATTCGAAATTCGAAATTTGCTCCGCCTTCGGGACTCGGCAATCGAAGTTCGAAACTCGAAGCCCGGCAAGTAGGCGAATCTCAAATTTCGAGTTTCGAGTTTCGTTCCTTCCTGCTGGTGGCCCTCATCCTGGGCGTGATTCAGCCCGTCTTGGGAGCCGAGCGTGTGTGGGAGAAGCGTTTCAATCTCCCTCCCGGCGGGCACGTTTCCGTGGTGAATGTGCAGGGCAGCGTGCTGGTGGAGGGCTGGGACCGCTCGGAGGTGGAAGCCTCCGTGGCCATCAGCAGCAAGACCCCCACCGACCAGATTGACGACGTTCAGGTGGCGGTGGAAGCGCGCCCGGAGGGCGTGGTCTTCCACACGCTTTATCCTTCCGGCCTCGACACGCCCATTCGGGTCGATTACCGCCTGCGCGTGCCGCGGCAGGTACACCTGGATGAGCTCAGCACTCTTTATGGTGACATCGTTGCGCACAACGTGCAGGGATCCATGAAGGCGCGCAGCCTGCACGGCGATATCGAAGGAATCGACGTAGCGGGCTCCCTGACGGCGAATGCGCTGACCGGGAATATCCTGGTTTCGCTCCGTTCCATATCCGACCACCCCGCACCCATCAACCTTGCCACCATCAACGGGAATGTCGAACTGCTTCTCCCCCCGCGCGCCAACGCCAGCCTGGAGCTTTCCACCGTGGCCGGCAATATTCTGGGCAATTATGCTTTTCAGGTAAGCGACGTGCCTGGTGACTCCACGCGCCGCGCGCAGGTGGGCGCAGGCGGTCCGCGCATTGTGTTGCACACCGTGCGGGGAAATATCAGCGTCGGCGAGAGCGAGGGAGATTTGTAAATGGGAGATTGGACGATAACAAATTTCCGCGGGCCGCACCATAACAA
>JASHTO010000622.1 GCA_030040515.1 Terriglobia bacterium | reverse complement strand
GCGAGTTCGGGTTGCGTTTGAGCTTCAGCAGCAAAAACATGGCAAGAGTCTTCCAGCAGTCTCGACATCTTCTGACTGCGAGTTGTTCATTTCTGCTTGTAGGTATAGTGGCACTCTCCATTGCCACTCGAAGGCCGTGCCTGCACGCTCAAAGCGCGCCTTGGCACACATTTAAGGCAGGCCACATGGCCGCGTCTAAGCTTCCCACCTTGCGCAAGCTGGATTTAAGGGCCAATTCTCACCAGTTCAAGACAATTGCAGCCAAACTGCCGCGGGAGATTTATATCTATCTCCCGCAAGTGCGAGCGGTCCCGCCGGCGCTTTCGGTCATTGCGATAACTTACGGCTACCGATCTCCTCCCAACACCGTCTGACAAACTGCGCAATCTGGCGGTGGCGCAATTTGAGGCGTCGTGCGGAGATGGTAACCACTCTCACTCTCCCCGATGTTCCTTCAAGCGCCATTCAATCTTCCCAACGCCATCGAATCGGGCTGTCGGAGGGACGGTAGTTTTCTCTGGCAGTACCTCTCAGCACTTTAAAGAGCGCATCGAAGCTCCGATCTTCCTTGTCGTGAGCATCAAGGAGGTAAAGCTCTTGCAAAATCCACTTACGAGCGAACAAATTGAGCAGCTCAAATCCATTGACACTTGTGTGATATCCGACGCCATCGAAAGTTTTGGCGTCCGTTTGCGGAACGAGGGGTTTTCCACGGTGGGCTTTCGTTGCCTCTTTACCTCCTTCCCTCCCATGGTCGGATACGCGGCAACCTGCCGGATTCGCTCCGCCGACCCTCCCATTGTGGGAAGCCGCTATATTGAACGCACAGACTTGTGGAAGCATGTTGAGTTGACTCCTGGGCCACGCGTGGTGGTGGTGCAGGACATCGACGAAAAGCCCGGCACGGGTGCCTTCATCGGCAAGGTCCATGCCAACATCTTTTTGGCGATGGGCTGCGTGGGTGCGGTCACCAATGGCGCGGCGCGCGAGCTGCCGGGAATCGAAGTAAGCGGTTTTCAGGTCTTTGCCGGCAGGATCTCCATGTCCCGCGCTTACGTTCACGTTATCGAATTCGGAATTCCTGTAGAAGTTGGTGGATTGACGATTCGCCCCGGTGACTTGATTCACGGCGACCGGCACGGCATTATTTCCATTCCGCACGAATTGGCCGCTGCATTGCCCGCGGTTGCCGACGAAATTCTGGAAAAGAAACTCCAAGTGATAAATTTGGCGAGAAAACCTGGCACGACATTCGATGAACTCAGCAAGGGCCTGAGAGCGATCACGGACATCCAACCTGATTCCCGCCGCAAGGGAGCAAAACCGTGGAAACCATGAACAAATCGAATTCGATGACAAAGGGTCTGAACGAGGGCCAATTCAGGCGAGCCGCCCCTCGATCTCTTCGCGCGGCGAAACATGACTCTTTTCTTCCCTCGGAAGATGGGAAGGCCAGACCGCGAAACACCCTGAAGGTCTCCCTTGCCAAGATTTTCCGCACCGTTCCCGTTCCGATCGCCCTTGTCCTCCTCTCCTTCGCCTTTCTTCCCGCATGCAGCAAGGTCCGTGCCAAGAGTGAGGAGACGTCCAATGTCACCGTGGGCGTGACGAAGGTGGTGCGCAAGTCGTTGCTTCGGCAAATCACCATTTCTTCCGAACTCGTGCCCTTTCAGGAAATCGATGTCTACGCGAAGGAGGCCGGCTACGTTCAGAAGCTATACGTCGATTACGGGACTCATGTAAAAGAAGGCCAGTTGATGGCGGTCCTGGAGATTCCCGAGTTGGAAGCCCAGTTGCAAGAAGATCAAGCGGCCATTAAGAATGCTTCCGACGAAGTGGACCGCGCGCAACACGAGCTGAAACGCTACAAGGCCCAATACACCGTCCTTCACCTCGAATACACGCGCTTGAAAGGGGTCTCCCAGAGCCAGCCCGGATTGGTGGCCGAGCAGGAAGTCGACGACGCGCAGGGCCGGGACCTGGCGGCGGCGTCGCAGGTGGACGCGGGCGAATCAGCGCTTGCCGCTGCGCAGAGCAATTTGCTGGTAAACAAATCCAAACTGATTCACGACCAGGCGCTGTATGGTTACGCACACATCACCGCCCCGTTCGCCGGCGTGGTCACGCAGCGCTACGCCAACCTGGGGACCTTGATGCAGGCCGGGACAAGCTCAAGCACCCAGGCCATGCCACTCGTCAAGCTCTCCGAGGACGACCGATACCGTTTGGTCATCCCCGTCCCCGAATCATCCGTGCGCTACATTCGCCTGGGCGACCCGGTGGAGGTCCGCGTCCCGGCGTTGGACCGGTCCTTTCCCGGCAAGGTGTCGCGCTTTTCCTACGACGTGCAGGAGGGCACGCGCACGATGCACACCGAAGTAGATGTTCCCAACCCTGGCGGGCTTTTGATGCCCGGAATGTATGCGGAAACCACTTTGACGCTCGAAGCCAGGGACAACGTGGTGGCAGTTCCCCTGGCGGCTTTGGATCTTGCCGGCAACCAAACGAGTGTCGAAGTGGTGACACCCGCAGACCGAGTGGAGCATCGCGTGATTACAGTGGGCCTTGAAACCTCTTCCGACGCAGAAGTCATCTCGGGCGTAAGTGAAGGTGAAGCAGTGGTGGTGAGCGATCGCAGTGGCTTGACGCCCGGGGAAGTGGTGACCCCGCAGATCGTCGAAATGATTCAGTTCAAAGGAAAGCAGCAATGAGCATGCGGATTCACAGGCACGGCTCTGCCTGGTCCGCACTTCATTAAAACAACGAAGCTTGAGGGGGATTTATGCCACGATTTTCGATTCGGAATCCGTACTTCATCGTTGTCTGCTGCCTGGTTCTGTTGCTCCTCGGTGCGACCAGCGTAGTACGAATGCCCGTGGATCTCTTCCCTCCCATCAACCTTCCGGAAGTTGTCGTGGCGACCTTTTACTCCGGGATGCCTCCCCAGGATATCGAAATCGACATCACCAATCCGCTTGAGCGTTTCTTCACTCTCGCGAGCGGAATCGATCATATGGAATCGCGGTCGATGCTGGGCGTGAGCATGATCAGAATCTATTTCCAGCCCGGCACAAGCGCCGACGCGGATGTTACCGAAATCTCGAACCTTGCCCTGGCGGACCTGAAGCGCCTGCCACCCGGAACGCTGCCGCCCGTGGTGCTGAAATTTGACGCCTCCAGCCTGCCGGTTTGTCTGGTAACGGTCAAAGGTGCAGGCCTTTCCGAAACGCAACTTGAGGACATCGCGCGATTCGCCATCCGCAATCAGATTGCCGTGGTGAAGGGCGCGGAAATCCCACCCCCCTTCGGCGGAAAATACCGCCAGGCCATGGTGTACGTGGACCCCTACAAACTCTTCTCACGCCAGATGACGCCCATGGATGTGGTGGACGCGGTAAACCAGGCGAATTTGATCCTTCCCGCGGGCGACGTGAAGATTGGCGCGAACGATTATTACGTCTACTCCAACAGCTTGGTGGATCAGGTAAAAGACTTGAACGATATCCCCATTAAGACCGTGGGGACGTCCTGGGTTACCGTGGGAGATGTTGGCAAGGCCGAGGACGCGAATCAAATTCAATACAACATGGTGCGGGTGGATGGCCAACGATCGTGTTACATCCCCATTATGAAACAGGGCGGTGACACGAACACGATCGAAGTGGTGGAGGGGGTGCGGAAATTGATCGACCATCTGTTTGACATCCCCCAACAGTTGAAAACCGACCTGGTGTTCGATCAGTCGGTCTATGTCAAGGAAGCGATTCACACGGTTCTGCACGAAGGCTTGCTCGGATTGCTTCTCACCAGCCTCATGATTCTCCTTTTTCTCGGCAGCCTGCGCGCCACCTCAGCGGTTCTGCTTTCAGTTCCACTTTCCGCCCTGACCATGTTTGTTGCCCTCAACGTGATGGGGAGCAACATTAATACTATGATCTTGGGCGGATTGGCGCTGGCTTTCTCGCGGGTCATCGACAATTCGGTGATCTCGCTTGAAAACATCTATCGTCATTTGGAGATGGGGGCGCTGCCCGCCGTCGCGGCGGAAATAGGCGGCGCGGAGGTGAATCTGGCCGTCCTGGCGGCGACTCTGGTGGACGTCGTCGATTTTCTTCCCGTGGTCTTCCTCTATGGCGTGAGCAAATTCCTTTTCTCCTCGCTGGCCCTGGCGTTCTGCCTGTCGCTGCTGGCTTCATTTGTGGTGGCGATGACAGTCATTCCGCTCTTCTGCTCGCGATTCCTCAAGAAGGCGCCTCACGTCGAACCTCATGAGGCAAAAGGAGAATACGAAGTGGAACCCTCGGAGCCTTCCACTCCATCGCTCATGGACAGATTCAACGCGGCATTCAACCGCCACTTCAACAAACTGCTCGATTTCTACGAGCGCTGGGTGCGGAAAGCCGTGGCGCGGCCGGGCCTTACCGTTGCACTGTTGACAGGGCTCTTCCTGGCCAGCCTGGGAATTTTCCCCTTCCTAGGCCTGGCCTTCTTCCCCCAAACCGACGCAGGACAATTCACCATCAATCTAAAGGCTCCCACCGGCACTCGCATTGAAGTGACCGAACAGTACGTGGCGAAGGTGGAGGACCTGATCCGCAAGGTGGTAGACCCCCGGGATTATAAGCTTGTCGTCTCCAACATCGGTGTGGTGCCGGATTTCTCCGCCCTTTACACCACCAACGCAGGTGAATACACAGCCACGGTACAAGTGCAATTGCAGGACGACCATCGGCAGAGCAGTTTCGTTTACATGCAAAAAGTGCAAGAGCTTTTGAACAAGCAATATCCGGAGATCCGCACGTTCTTCTCCAGCGGGTCGATGGTGGACGCGATTCTGAATAGTGGAATGCCGGCCCCCATCGATGTGCAGGTCAGCAGCCAGGATTTGCAGAGAAGCTATGGGATTGCGCTGAACCTGGCGGGCAGGATTCGCAAGCTGCGAGGCGTCGGTGAGGTCTATATCCCCCAGGACATGAACTATCCGGCGCTCCGCCTAGATGTGAACCGCGTCCATGCCGGAGAGCTGGGATTGAGCCAGAAGGACATTGTGGACAATGTCATCACGGCACTCGATTCCAACCTGATGATTGCACCCAATTTCTGGGTGGACCGGGAAACCGGAAATGACTACTTCCTGACCGTGCAGTACTTCGAGAACGGCCCGGCGGCGATAAGCAATCCTGTGGACCTGAAGAATATTCCGTTGCGAGCGCCCGGGCTGAAGGAGCCCACGACTCTGGACAACGTGGTGAAACTCAGCGAAATTCAAACTCCCACGGAAGTGGACCATTACCAAATCCAACGTATTTCGGACGTCTATGTGACGCCGCAAGGCGAGGATTTGGGGAAACTCACATCTGCCATCCGCGGCGTTCTGGCGGAGGCGAGCATTCCACCCAATGTAAGGGTCGACTTGCGCGGAATGGTTAACGGCATGGAAGCTTCCTTCACGAGTTTCGGGCTAGGCTTCCTGCTTTCATTCGCGCTGCTGTATCTCATCCTCGTGGCGCAGTTTCGCTCGTTTATTGATCCCTTCCTCATCATGCTGGCAATCCCCATGGGGTTCATCGGGGTGCTCATCATCCTGCCGCTCACCCACAGCACCCTGAACGTCATGTCGCTGATGGGAGTGCTGATGCTGATCGGCATTGCAGACTCCAACAGCATCTTGATTGTGGATTTCGCTCACAATCTAGAGAGTCAGGGATTGGCGCCCGTCGATGCGGCCATCCAGGCTTGCCGGGTCCGCTTGCGGCCGATTCTGATGACTTCCCTTGCCACGATTATCGGAATGTCGCCGATGGCGCTGAAGCTGGGAACGGGCGCTGAGCAATATACACCGATGGCGCGCGCCATCATCGGGGGTCTGACCTCCTCCGTCATCTTGACCGTTTTCATCGTTCCTGCGGCCTATGTGCTGGTGTTTGGCCGGACAGCGAAAGGCCCCGCGAGCAAGCCCAAGGAGGCAGTTGAATGAGACATCTTCAAATCCGGCACCGAGCCCTAATCTTCATATCCGGCGCCGCATTGACCATGGCCGCAGGGGTGCCCTCGCAAGGCCAAACCCCGCCGGCGCCCAAGCTTACCTTGAAGGATGCCGAGGCGCTGGCGCTGCGAAACCATCCCTTGGTTCAGGCTGCGAATCTGAGCGCTCAAGCCGAAGCGGAAGTCAGCCGCGAGGCAAAGTCCGCATATTACCCCACTGCCAGCGCCAACCTGACGGCGGCGGGTGGACTTCCCAACGATAATTCTTATGTCGCGGCAGGAGTCTTGAGTACCTCGCGCGTGCTGAACCGGTACGCAAACGGGTTGCAGGTCAACCAGCTTATTACCGACTTCGGGCGAACCTCCAATCTCGTGGCTTCGTCAAAGCTGGAAGCGCGCGCCGCCTCGCAAAGTGCCCAGCAGACGGAGCAGGACGTGCTGCTTTCTGTCAATCGCGCCTACTATGGCGTCTTGCGGGCACAGGCGCTGCTCCAGGTTGCCGAGGAAACGGTGAAGGCTCGGCAGGTGCTGGCCGAGCAGATCACCACGCTCGAGAAAAACCAATTGAAATCCCTCGTGGATGTGGCGTTCGCCGAGGTCGACCTTGCCAAGGCAAGGTTGCAGTTGGTGCAAGCACAAAACGGAGAGAAAGCCGCTTACGCAGACCTGGCTAACTCTCTTGGCCTCGCCGCTCCCCAGCCTTACGAGCTGGTGGATGAGCCGTTGCCTCCGCCGCCCCCCGCTGATCCAACAGACCTCCTGGCACAAGCCCTGGTGAACCGGCCGGATCTTGCCAGCGCGCGGTTCACCTACGATTCCGCCACGAAGTTCGCGCGCGCCGAACGTGACTTGTCGATGCCCACCGTCAGCGCGATCGCGGTCGCGGGCTTGACTCCAGCTTACCAAATTCCCCTCACCGACCATTACGAGGCGGGCGGCATAAATGTGAACGTACCTATCTTTAACGGGTTTCTTTTTTCCGCTCGCCACCAGGAAGCCAATCTGCGCGCTAAAGCCGCTGACCAGGAAATGCGGGACCTTGCTGATCGAATCGCACGTGACGTTCGCGTGGCTTGGGCCAATGCGGTGACAGCGTACCAGAACCTTGACGTTACTGCTCAACTTCTCAAACAGGCCAGCCTGGCACTCGACCTCTCGCAGGGTCGGTACAAGCTCAGCCTCGCTTCGATTGTGGAGTTGTCGGAAGCACAGTTGAATCTGACTCAGGCGCAGATTGACAACACCAACGCCAAATACGATTTCCAGATTCAGCAGGCGATCGTTGTGTATCAAACCGGACAGTTGCACTAACACGAATTCTACCTTCGGCTCGATTGACTGGCGCCCTGTTCATCCTCAGACGGTGGGAGGGGCATCTTCCGGCGGTGCCCGTCCCGCTGAACCAGGTCAGCGCTTTGAGATAATCCTCGCAACCCCTTTTTTATCTGCATTATGTACAGTTTAAAACGTTGTTATGACTTGAACTCGTACCGTGGTATACTTTGCGGCGATGGGATGCTCTCTTCCCTAAGCGACAATGAAAAGCTGCCCCGAATGCTCGGCCACATATCCGGATGATTACGCCATATGCCCCAAGGATGGGGCTCCGCTGCATGAAACCAGCCTATGGGCAATCGGTACGGTTGTTAAAGGCAAATACCGCATTCAAGCGCGCCTGGGCGAAGGCGGCATGGCGGTGGTCTACAAAGCCCACCACGAACTGCTCGACGAGTTGCGCGCCCTCAAGGTCATCAGGCCGGACCTTGCGCGCGACTCCGAGTTTATGGGCCGCTTCCGGAATGAAGCGATCATGGCGCGCAAGCTGAATCACCCCAACGCCGTGCGTGTGGATGACCTGGACATTGCCGAAGACGGTCTGCCCTTCATCGCTATGGAACTGGTCGTGGGCGACACGCTCAAGACGCTGATTGAGCGCGTGGGCCCGCTACCCGTCACCCTGGTGCTGGATATTACGCTTCACGTTTGCGAAGCCCTCGATGCCGCGCACAAGCTTGGCCTGATTCATCGCGACATTAAACCCGACAACATCGTCCTCATCGCTCAGCGCGAGGGACCGCCCCTCGCCAAAATCCTGGACTTTGGAATTTCACGCCTGCGCGAGGAAGCCGCATCGGGCGCCAAGGGGCTGACGCAAACCGGCATGGTGATTGGCACGCCGGAGTACATGTCGCCCGAGCAGGTTATGGGGAAAAAAGGAACGGATATCGATGGCCGCTCCGATCTCTATTCGCTCGGGATCGTCATGTACCGCATGCTGACGGGTGAACTCCCCTTCACCGGCGAAACAACTGTGGAGATGTTCCTGCAACACCTCCACACTCCGGCCCAATCGCCGCACCAGATAAAGCCGGAGCTGGCCATTCCGGAAAACGTTTCCGCAATTGTCATGAAGGCGATGGACAAGGACCGCGAGAAGCGGTTTGCCACCGGAGCGGAGATGGCTGCTGCTATCAAGAAGGCCCGCGGGAGCACGACGGTTTCAACTCGAAAGATCGATTGGGAATCATTGAGCACGGCCGCAGCGTCGTTCGGCACGGAAAAGAATATTCCCGGCTCGCCACCCGGCCGTGGCTCGTTGGAATCGCCGCGGGTCGCCCCTTCCCCTGCGACCGGGCCGGTGGGTCCTTCTGTTGACCGAACGGCTTATCGAGCATCGACGCGAGGTGGACCTCCCAGCCATCAGTTTCCCCTAGGTAAGCTCTTGAGGCTGGCTGTCGTAATTATTTTGATGGGCGGAATGTTGGCGGGATGGAAGTATTATCAGTCCTGGCGCGCAACCA
>JASHTO010000621.1 GCA_030040515.1 Terriglobia bacterium | reverse complement strand
AGCGGAGCGCGGGTCCAATATCTACCCCCCTACTCACCGGACCTGAACCCCATCGAAAAGCTCTTTTCCAAACTGAAGGCCCGGCTCCGCAAAGCCGCCGCACGAGATCGGGAGGCCCTCTGGAAAGCCATCGGGGAATCGCTCAATACGGTCTCCGCAAACGAGTGCACCAACTACTTCGACTCTTGCGGATATGTAATGACTTAAATTGAAAATGCTCTAAGCGACGCTTTTCATCAGGAAATCGATCAGCACCCTATTCCAGTAGAGCGCGAAGCCATCGCCTGCCTTGCGCATGCTCCTGGCACCTTGGACTTTTACATCTGGCTCGTTTGGAAGACCTGGACGGTGAACAGAGCTTCCGTCAGAATCCCTCTCTTCGGGCCTCATGGACTCAGCCAGCAGTTGGGTACCGCCGAGTATTCGAATTGCCGATTCTTCCGGCGCAAGCTTCAACACTGGCTACATCAAGTCAGGATTGTATGGCCCAAATGCCCCGCCACCATATCAAATGACGGCCAAGTGCTTGTTGTTGGGTCGTCGAAAATCTCGCCAGCAATTCAAACTGCGAGAAAACCTGAAGTCGGAACCGCCGCCACGGTGTCAAACTGAGCGGCCCCCAGAGACTCAAAATCACACCCCCGCCGGCTCCGAGAGCCCTGGCCTCCTGCGGTAACCGGCAGCCCGGTGCCAGAAGGAAATACAGCTGTCACCCGAGGTAGGTACAACCGCGCGATTTTCGGGTCCAGGCTCTTCGCTTGCAAATTGAGGCACGAGAATGTAAACCTCATTGCTCGCGTACTTGGCGTGGAAGACCTCCCCGACCTGGGGAAGCGACCTCCAAACGGCCTCGCAGGTCTTCGGTGCCTCCTCGTCGAGCAATCGCGCCACGCAACGAACATTAATCTTTTCTCCAACAAGATTTGAATATAACGATTCAAAACTCCCCCTCCCCCTTGTTACAGTTGGGGTTTCACGCCTGCCTCAATGTAGCCGTCGGGTGTACGACTGTCGGACGGCTGGGAGATCACTTCGAGAGTCCATGGCACCATACGGCTAAAGTCCCTATTTGCGTAGCCAGGACGTCGTGGGAAATTCTCGTAGTGCCTATGATTCCCAGAACTCTCGAATCAACATGTTAACCTTCGACGCACCCTCCATCTGCACCATATGACCGTATCCCGGGAGGATTTCGGCCCGCACATGCTTGGGTAGATTACTCGCGTGAGAAACAGGCAGGATGCGGTCTTCCGATCCCCAGAGGACTAAGACGGGCATCCGCATTTGGATAACTTGTTCGCGTAGAATTACCGACTGTGCATCCGCAGGACAGAATTGAGATGTGATCGTGCGTAAAGCCGACTCCACACCGTCGAGGCGTTTGTATTTGAGGGCATCGTCCACGAGCTGCCGGGTGATCAACTTTGAATCCGCAAATAGTTTTTCCAGTTGCGGCCTAAGCTCATTTCGACTTGTGGCGGAAACGAACTCTCGGATATACCCCCCGTCGATTTCGGGACCCAGTCCGGCACTGGCGATCAAAACAAGGGTCGAACAACGTTCGGGATGGTTTAGGGCAAACAGTGTCGCGACGGCACCGCCCATCGAATGGCCGACGAGGTGAGCCTTGTTCGCCCCTATTGAGTCAATGAATCCCTCCAAGACCTTGGCGAATTCCATAAGGGACCCATCGCGCACCTGTTTCGATGAGCCCCCATGCCCAGGCAAATCCAACGCATGAACACAATGTCTTGAAGCCAGGCTCTCGTGATTAAACATCCAGGTGTTGAGATCGCCACCGAAGCCATGAATCAGGATAGCCGATTCGGCTCCCTCACCACGCCGGAGATGACAGATGCGATAGCCGAGAACATCAATGATCTCTGGGACTGGGCCACCAGCCTCTTCGTCATCTTTCTCGGGAAGGTAACGGGCTTGGAATTCATCAACAAAATGGTCGATTTGCGAGTCGGAGGACGAGGGTGGAGCAATCACGCCCAACAGGCCGCCGACATGGACGACATCACCCTCGCGCGCCACTTTCCGGCGTAGCACGCCCGGCGTCGTGGCCTCGAGTGAGCTTAGGATCTTCTCGGTTTCGATGTCAACCAGGGCCTGCCCAGGCCGGACTTCCGCGCCTTGCTCAATAAGCCACGCGACCACCTTACCTTTGGTCATGGCGAGGCCCCATTTGGGCATCGTCAATAAGTGTATTTCAGGATGACTCATGCTTTGTACCTCATGACATCAAGGACCGCCGCCGCAACCTTGCGAGGATTGGGAACGTACTCATCCTCCAGTACGTCGCTGAAGGGGACGGGCGTGTGGGGGGGAGTCACCATTCGGATCGGCGCTTTCAGGGATCTAAACCCCTTCTGGGCGACGAGAGCAGACACGTCGGCGGCAATATTGCAGCGCGGCGACGCTTCGTCCACTACCACGAGCCGGCCCGTTTTCTCTACGCTTTCGAGGATGCTATCCTCGTCTAGCGGCGAGATAGTTCGGAGGTCAAGGATTTCGCAGTCAATTCCCGCCTGCGCCGAAAGCTCTGCCGCCTCGGAAGCCACGTGGACCATACGCGCGAGAGCCACGATCGTGACGTCGATCCCCTCGCGAATGTAACTGGCCTCGCAAAAGGGGATAGCGTAAGGTTCTTCGGGGACTTGCCCCTGCAGCGCATAAAGCATCTTATGTTCGAAAAAAATGACCGGGTCATCGTCACGGATCGCTTGAATTAGTAGCCCTTTAGCATCATACGGGGTGGAGGGAACGACACACTTCAGCCCGGGGATGTGAGTGAAGATGGGGTAAAGCACCTGCGAATGCTGGGCGGCTGCACGCAGTCCCGCACCCATCATGGTGCGAATTACCAGAGGAGTAACCGCCTTTCCGCCGAACATATAACGAAACTTGGCAGCCTGGTTGAAGATTTGATCGAAACAGACGCCCATGAAATCAACGAACATCAATTCCACCACCGGACGCAGCCCGGCGGTCGCGGCTCCGATCGCCGCCCCAACAAAGGCGGATTCAGTAATGGGGGTGTCCATGACGCGGTCCCCGAACGATTCCCAAAGACCCTTCGTAACCCCCAAGACTCCACCCCATGCGTCCATCTGACCGCTGGCTCCGCTTCCACCAGCAACATCCTCACCCATGAGGACAACGGTTTCGTCCCGTTTCATCTCTTGTGCGAGGGCTTCATTGATTGCCTGCTTGAAAGAGATTTTTCTGTCCATGTTCGCACCTTTCAGTTCTAGTAGGAGATGTAAACATCGGTCAGCAGGTCAGCTCCTAGTGGCCTCGGCGCAGACTTCGCCACGCTGACGGCGTCGTCGATGAGTCCGGCAACCTCTCGGTCTACCTTCTCAAGTTCAGACGGCGTCAAGAGTTTCGCGGAAATGACCTGTGACACAAACCTACGAATGCAGTCGCTGGTTTCGCGGATTCTTTCCACCTCGTTTGGAGCCCGATAGGATTGCGTGTCGCCTTCGTAATGGCCGTAGTAGCGATTGACCTTGCATTCGATCAGCGACGGTCCTCCCCCCCTGCGTGCCCTCTGAATTCCCTCCGTTGCGGCCTCGTAAACTGCGAAGAAATCATGCCCGTCCACCGTCACACCTGGCATGTTAAATCCATCGGCCCGATCGGCAAAGTCGTGGCATGCCCCCGCATATTTGCATGAGGTGGCCTCCGCGTAGCCGTTGTTCTCAATCACAAACACGCAGGGAAGGCTCCATATTGATGCCAAGTTGAGGCTTTCCAAAAACGTACCCTGATTGGCTCCGCCGTCACCGACAAAGCTAACCGCCACGCCACCTGTCCCGAGTTTCTTGGCCGCCAAGGCCGCCCCGCAGGCGAGAGGAGGGCCCCCGCCCACAATTCCATTGGCTCCCAACATACCCTTGCTTAGGTCGGCGATGTGCATCGACCCGCCCTTGCCGGCACAGAGGCCGTTCTTCCTCCCATAAATCTCCCCCATCATTCCGTGGACGTCGCACCCTTTGGCCAGACAGTGCCCATGTCCTCGGTGCGTACTGGTGATTCTATCGCGCTCGTCGAGCAGCAGGCAGATGCCTGTGGCGATGGCTTCTTCACCCGCGTAGAGATGGACGAACCCAGGAATCTCTCCGGTGGCGAATTCTACGTGGAGACGTTCCTCGAAGACACGAATCAGCCTCATCACCCTGTAAGCCTCTAGTAGGTTAGATGGTCTGAGATCCATACGTTGCGTTTCTCCCCCCTTCTCCATTGAACTAAACCACTGCCAACAGGCGATCTCGAGCAGCTCTGGTCATCACCCTGTCGACGTCGATTGTGTAAGGCCCTCGGTCGTCCAATCGGACAGCCACCCGTCGGCCGTTGGCAAATTCCACTTCTCGTTCTCCATCAAGAGCGATCGTCCCTTGCCCGAGTCGCAAGGGATGGCTCTCCCCACAGCGTAACTCTTGAACATCCTCAATCCCAACAGGCAATATTAGCCCCGGCGCAATAGGGCACTGCAATGTGACTTTCGCGCGTTTTGGCGGCGCCAAATTGATTCGGAGGCCATGAGGTGCGTACCGAGAGACCGGTCGGAAGAGTCCAGCCACCGATGACAACCCGATCGCGTCGGATTCGGCAAAGGTGACAAAGATCTGGTCCAAGATTTCCGGGCGCCACAGCGCTTTTGATCCCACCCAACGGTTTTCGGCTACCGAAATGTCCACCAACGCCACGTCCTGGGGAACCCCGTTGACCTCCAAGTTCAGGATTTTATTTCGCAGAGTGGCCTCTGCTGAGGGGACCTTACCCGTTGCTACCAAGCCCGTCGCTAGCCCGGCGATGGTCGCCTCACGCGATTCGGGAAAGACATTGTTGGTGCCCGTCGAGATCGGCATGATAGGAATTTCTCCGCAGGCTTTGGCCGCCAAACGCTGCGTACCATCGCCTCCAAGGACCACGATGGCTCTTGCCCCCGCCGCAGCCATAAGTGCTGCGCCCAGCACTGTGTCCACGGGACCATCTTCAACCTGCATATCCAGGAACTCAACGTTCGGCCCTTGGTCAGATGGGCTGCGCGTAACAACCAAACGCCGCACTCGCGCGGCGATGCCGCCTCGATCGGGAACCATCAGGATGCTGGTGACTCCAGTCACACCGAGTGCGGAGATTAGTCGCGAAATGATGCTGCACTTTTCTGAGAGCGTGAAGACGCCCCCTCGCGCGACTAATCGCCGGATGTCTCGGCCGGATGCCGGGTTGGCAATGACTCCAACAACAATTTCGCCGCTCGAACACATTTTAGGCAGGCCTTCGCTCACTGGCCCAGAGTTCTCCGCCTCCAAGAGGCCGACTAGTTAACCAAGATACCCGAAAACCGTCCAGATTCGCCGCGGGTCAGAGTCGTCCCCGATGGACCTCAGTCACGTTCGCCACAGCGAATTGAATTTAATCCAGGCCTCTAAAAGATGGGCAGCTCAACCCCGTGACAAGGTGAACGTAATTTTGGTAATTCCGACGAAGCCTATTTATATTGAGTTCATACGCAGCTTCGATAATAACAGACGATGCTTGTGGCTTGCTTGCGCCTGCGACCGCATAGATCCCGCCCCCCACTTCCAAATCCGATGAGCGAATTGAAACGCAGAGCCGGTACCCAAGTCGTTCTTGCGGTGGCAGTCGAGATTGGTGAAAAGGCATATTACCTCCTGCCCGAGTTCAATATACTTCGAATTGCCAAGTGCAGCAGAGACTGTGCGCACAGTTCAGAATAGTAAAAAGGCCTTACCGTTGCCGCCGTCCGTGGAGCCAGCGGATACTGACGACGGTCCTTTCTCCTGGTAGCAACCCAAGCGTTAGAAATCATGCTGTACCCCGCTCAGTAACTTGTCCAGTCGAATTGATTTACAGGCGCGGTCCAAAGGAATTACACTACCTGTGACATTCTGGACATGCGCCGGTGTGCGTGTACATCGACTCAGTCACCGCGCTATTGCAAGCACTATGACTTCTCACGGGCTTGGTGTAGAGTTTTCACAGGACTGCCGGAGCGTGGAAAGGACGGTGTGGATTGGGTCCGGTGAAATGCGGAAAATGCAACGACCACAGAGCTTTTGGCCATCTGACACAGGAAGTACAATGAAGGCTCGCGCTTTAAGTTGTGCGGTTACGCGCGGCAAATGGCACAGACTCCAAGCCTAGGAAGGCGAAATGGACCTCCGTCAACTACAAATGTTCAAGACTGTGGCAGAACTTGGGGGGTTTACGAAGGCAGGAATAAAGCTGTTCGTCTCGCATTCAGCAATAAGCCGCCAGATTAAGCTTCTTGAAGATGAACTTCATTCTCCGCTTTTGGTACGAAACAGAAAACAGGTGACCATGACCGAGGCCGGGCGGGTGCTGTTCCCTCTCGCTGAGGCGATTCTCAATCAAGTGGGGGATGCAGCTCAGCGAGTTTTGGAAATCTCGCAATCTCCCAGTTGGCGAATTCATATTGGCACGTCCACGACCACGTTGTCGTCCTTTCTCCCTCCTGTCTTGGAGAAACTAAGGCACGATTACCCGAGGCTCGCTTTGTTAATTACGACGGGCCTCGCAGATGCCATTGTGGAGGAAGTTCGAGCCGGAACAATCGATGTCGGACTGGTTGCCCTTCCCATCGAAGAGAGGGGATTAACCGTCCAGCCGCTCTATCGCGAGGAGTTTATTGTTGCAGTCGGTAATCGTCACCCGCTGGCAAAGAAGAGAACGGTGCACGTCAGGGAACTGCAAAACTCACCGATGATTTTGTGGCCAAGAGGCAGCGGATTCCGCCGGGCCATGGACAATTTCTTCCGAGAAGCTGGTCTATCACCACTAGTGCGATTGGAGCTGGAGAACGAAGAAGCGATAGAAAGTGCTGTGTGCGAGGGCGTGGGAATCGCATTCTTATCAAAGCTTAGGGCGTCTCGCCACAAAGTACATTATCTAAGGATTTCCGGGCATCCGCTTTATCGCGACGTTGGAATCGTCCATCAACGACGATCGAGTAAGCTGCCTGAATACTCCAACCATTTTCTTCAGCTTTGCGTGGATCACGCCAAGTCTTCGTCTCCAGTTTTTGTCCCTCCGGTTCGAAAGAGCCAAGAAGAAGTCCGGCGCGATGCATAAGCGTTGGATGGCCTGCCGCACAAAACACCTCAGACCGCCCGTGTAACAATCTTAGACCGAGCCGGTGAGATAATTTTGGTTGCAACTCGATGATAAGGTATGGCAAGTAAGAGCCTCCGATCTTTTCTTTATCTAAAACGTTCAGGGGTCAGCTATGTATCAGAACGGACTTGTAAAGTTCATAGACGATTGTGCACACGAGATAGTAGATTTTACAGGTAAGTTAATATCGACGCCAAGCTTGACTCCCCCAGGTGACGAACGAAGGATTGCAAGCCTCATTCTAGATAAGTTGAATGGCCTTGGGTTGCAAGGAGCGTTCATTGTCGGCGAACTACCGGAAAGACCAAATGTGCTGCTTCGGCTTTGTGGGACGAGGGGTACCCCCACGTTGCTTTATGTCGCCCACACCGATACGAAGCCTGTCGGGACCACCCAAGACCAATGGGAGTCTGATCCCTTCTGCCCGGTTCAGAAAGATGGCAAACTTTATGGACTGGGCGCCGCCGACATGAAAGCCGCAGTGGCTGCATTCGTATATGCAGCAGCCGCTCTTAAAAATACGGGGCCGCTCCAAGGCGATTTGGTACTCGCCCTTGTGGCGGACGAGGAGGGAGGCGGTAAGTACGGAGCGCATTACTTGACGACGCAATATGGACTCAAAGCGGATATGGCATTGATCGGCGAGCCTCCGGGTGTGAACCGCGAGTGGGAATTTCTCCACGTGGCAAGTCGGGGACTCTGTTGCTTTAACCTGAAGATTATCGGTACTCAGATGCATAGCAGTCTTTCAGATTATTTCCCGTCAGTTAATGCCAGCCTAAAGCTCGCGGATTTAATGTTGAGGATGAGCCGCGATCTGAAATTGAATTACACTCCACACCCGCTAAGCCCTAACGGCGTAACCGTGAATCTAGGCGTGCGTCTGAAAGGCGGAGTATATTTTGGCGTCTATCCTGGTTACGCGGAATTTGGCGTAGACGTAAGGACCCTGCCGGGAATGAAAAAGGAGACATTGATCAAAGATGTTAAAGATTTCCTGTGTGAACGGCACATGGCTGATCCCTCTCTTAATGTTGAGTTGGAGATTGAGGCGCCACCCTTGGATTGGATCGATCCGACCGAAGTGAGTGAGGATTTGCCCCTAGTCAGAGCATTGGCGAGCGCATCAAAGGAGGTCTTGGGCTTTTGTCCTCCTTCGAGCATATATCCTGCCGCAACCGATGCGCCCAAATTCCAGCTCGAGGCCGGGATTCCGACGGTTCCCGCATTCGGTGCCGGAATGATCTCGCTGGCACATGGGCCAAATGAATGGGTCGGAGTTAATAGCATCGTGCAGGCTTGCAAGATATACGCACTTGCCGGATACGAAATCCTAAAATAGAGCTGAAAGGGTCGACGGCCGATGCAACGCTCGCGGAGAATTTGACGCGTTTCACTGGAACCAAAATGGGGAAGCCCAATCCAAGCTGGCCACATGGAAATGAATTTCGCGGATTCATTGACGCGCATGTTCACGTGTGGACAGACGACCTCGACCGCTATCCGCTGTCCTCTCCATTTGTGCCCACTGACATGACCCCCCGTTTCGCCCGCCCTGACGCCGTCCTGGATCAGGCGCGGAGCTCGGCGGTGGATCGAGTTGTTTTAGTTCAGATGAGTTATTACGGATGCGATAACTCTTACATGTTGGAGGTAATTCGCCGCTTCCGCGGCGTGTTCACCGGTATTGCCGTCGTGGATTGGAACCAGACCGATCCCGATCGGGAGATGTGCGCACTTGCAAGACACGGCGCAAGGGGATTCAGAATCGATGCCGAGGGAGAGCGTGCTGCTGCGTGCCTAGAGTCCGAAGGCCTAGACAAAATGTTCCGCTGTGGGCAACGAGAGCGGCTGGCAATTTGCTTTCTGATGCTTCCCGACGCTTTGGACGCTGTTGCCAAACTCTGTGCACGTTTTCCCGAAGCGCCTGTGGTTATCGACCACCTGGCCCAGATAGGTATCGGGGGACCGATTCTCGACGACCATGTCCACACGTTATGTGATTTGTCCAAATATCCTCAGGTTAAAATCAAGGTTTCCGCTTTCTACGCGTTGGGAGCTAAGCGTCCACCCCACCTCGATCTGGTACCGCTAATCCGACGGGTCTACGACGCATTTGGGCCTCAACGTTTGATGTGGGGTTCGGACTGGCCGTTCCAAGTGATCGAAGAAACATACGATGACAGCATTGCTCTAATTAGAGATCATCTCGACTTCCTTTCCCACGACGATAAGACATGGCTGCTTCGCAAAACAGCAGAATCCACCTTTTTTGACTGACGTGAAAGCCGCAACCTGACCCTTCAATCCAAGCCGCCTTCGATTTCCTTGGGCGATCCCGCAGACTTTGCGAATGCCGGTTTGCTCCCACACAGCCGAAAATCCGAAGTCTCACCGTCATCGGCGGAGAGGTAATCGGGTTGCTTCCTTTTGTGCCTGCGATTCGGGGCAGATAGTGCATTGCCGCCAGGGCCCGGCGAGAGATCCAGCAGGCTTCTTCCGGTTGAAACACATCTCGCGTCCTATTCGAACAGATGTCGAACACTTAACATTTATTCGGAGCTCGGTTTCCCCGGCTAATTCCTATTATGTAATATGATATAAAAGGAATACTCGTTTAAGCAGTACCCCCAGACCTATCCAACCCAAGATACTCTAAAATTAGTGGAGCCCCACATAGGTCCTCGGATGGTTCGCGCTGTTCGTGAATTAGACACATGATGTGCATAAATTCAAATTGACAAGGACTGCGGCGACAGCTTTACATGGGTGCATATAGTCGGGCTGTGAAAGAGGGCGCAGGGGCTATCCGCATTTACAGTAGGAGCACGGGAAGTAGTTCTTCGCAGAGACAAGCCGCGCGACGGAGTGTACCACCCGTTGCGTGATTGGTTTTGAGGCACCACCGCAACCGCACATAATCTCGACAGGCGGCGGCTGATAGCTATTAGGCACCATCTCATCGCCCATGGCGGGAGCGGTAGCACGTCATTGCGAGGGCGGCGCAGCAATCATGTTGTGGTGATCAGCCGACTGCGCTGGCGTAATCCCCGCCGCTCAGAACTGGGCGGCGGGCCAAACAACACCAAAGTGATGTTAACGCAGGATGCAGGAGGATGGGAAATACGCGTGACAAGTTCAGAACGGCGGGGTGATGAAGACCACGGCTTGCGGAGCCGTTGCACGAACATCGGGGGCGACAAGTGCAAACTTAGAATGATGAGGTGAGCGATGTCTTCCAAAAGTTTAGCCAATGTTGTCGAAACAGTACGTTCTCGGACCCGGATTTCACGTGCAATACCATTTTGCTGTTTGGCACTAGGAATACTCCTCAGTGCCGGCGTGGTCCCAGTCGCGCTCGCTCAAGTAACAACATCTTCGGTCTCTGGCTTCGTGACCGATAGTACAGGCGCTGCCGTGCCGGCCGCCACTGTGACGATCAAGGAGGTTCAGACTGGCTACAGCCGAAGCACCGCCACTAACGAAGTCGGCCAGTACTTAATACTTGCCATCCCGGCCGGCCAATACACCTTCACGGTGCAGCACACTGGTTTCGTGACAATCGGGCGAACGGGACAAGCTATAACTCAACAGCTCGCCGCTCGCGTTGACTTTGTGCTGCAAGTTGGTTCGGTGACTCAGACAGTGACCGTGCAAGGTGCATCGCCCCTTTTGCAAACTGAAACCCCCGCAGAGTCCGTCACACTGACCTCGCAGCAGATTACCGATTTACCAACGATGGGTCACGACTACCTTCAGACAGCCATTCTCTCTCCCGGGGTCACTCCAGTGGACACGAATTCGTTGCAGAGCGCCACTGTTGCCGACCCTCTTAGCGGCGGACAGAATTACAAGACCGTGGGCGTATCCGTTACAGGTGGGCGGCCGGATTTTACCGCCTATAACTTTAATGGCGTTGATGTGACCGATCCCGGTTACGGTGGAAACCTTTTTCAGCCTCCGCCCGACGCGATTAGCAGCTATCGCATCGTGCAGGGCTTCGACAGCGCGCAATACGGTGGCGAGCCTAGCGTCATTTATGTAAACACAAAGAGCGGAACAAACGACTACCACGGTTCGCTATGGGAATTCAACGAAACTCCTACTTTGCAGGCTCGCTCATTCAATTCGCCGGGCGTTCTTGCACTGCACCGTAATCAGCCAGGAGGTACCTTCGGCGGCCCGCTCCTGCCTCAACTCAAAGACAAGACCTTTGTGTTTGCGGAAGTTCAAGTGACGCGAATGCATACGAACAGTCCAGGGCTTTTTGTCGTCCCTACAGCGGCAGAATGGAATGGAGATCTTTCGGCAGTGCCGGAGCAACTCTACAATCCCTTTAGTATTGACTCCGCAACCGAAACGCGGGAGCCGTTTTCGAACAATCAAATTCCTTCCGGCCTGCTTAGTCCGATAGCGCAAAAATACGAGCAATACGTTCCCGTGCCCAACATTGCCAATGCGCCCTACGGACAATATAATTTAGCTGAGACCACTGCTAGTATCACAAACGACACGCAGTTTATGATCCGCGTGGATCAGAACCTTCCTCACAGCGGCAGGTTGTTTGCTGATTATTTTCACGACTATGACTACTCCGCCGCGAATACCATAGTGCCGACGGCAGCCAATGGCACGCCGTTGAAGGGGGACGAGGCTGAAATTCAGTGGGATCAGCCGCTGGCACCAAATAAGTTAAACACTCTGCGCGTCGGCTTTTATCGGTCATGGGTATATTACGGAACTGTTAGCACCTCGAAGGACTATACGGGACTGCTGGGTTTTCAGAATTACGATACAGATCCCGTGGCCTGGGGGTTCCCCTCGGTTAACATCGTTGGCGGGATTTCAGTGCCCAGTTCGTTGGGGTATGACTTTAACTGGTACACCACTCGCTTAGGTCTGTATGATAACTTTTCGTTTGTCAAGGGCCGTCAGACGCTAAATATTGGCGGCACGTTCCAGCCCACGCGGTACACCCTGAAGGATGTTTCTTTCGCAACGGGCACTTTATCATATTCGGGTGAGTTCACCGAACAGTCGCCGACCAGTACAGCCACTCCCGTTGGGCTCGCAGATTTTTTACTTGGTGCGTTCACCACTTCACAGTCCGATCCGACAGGCATGACGCCTTGGCTTGACTCACCCTACTATGGCTTGTACGCGCAAGACAACATCCAAGTGAGCAAAAAGCTTAGCTTGAGTCTCGGATTGCGGTGGGATTATTGGTCACCGCCCGTAGAAAAATGGAACCGCTGGGTATCGTTTGATCAAAACACCGGACAGCTCGCCTATGTGCTCGAAAACCCCACGGAATGGCAGACAAATCAAACCTTGAATCCCGCTTATCCCCGCGGGATGTTCATGAACTGGAAAAAGACAAACTTCTCACCGCGCTTGGGCATTGCTTACTTGCTCACTCCCCGCACCACTATTCGCGCGGGTGGCGGAATTTATTATGCGCAGGGGCTCCAGAATTTCCAGGATTTCTCCGTTTTTTCCGGTGCCGGCACCCCTCCCTTCGACAACAGCGTCACTGTGAACAACAACCCGAGCGTGGTTGCTACGCCGCCTGAGTTGGACAGCACCCTCTTTCCTCGCCCAGTGATCGCTGAAATCGCCCCAGGTTCGGCGATCACGGCTCCGGATATTCATGCGCCGCAGCCTTATATGGAGCAGGCTACTTTTTCGATGCAATACCAACTAGGCGGTAACACTTTGATCACAGCTGGATATAATGGAGATTTCGGACATCATCTCACTGATGGGGGAAGCGACATAAATCAGGCAGCCCTCTACAACCCCGCGGACCCTCTGCCGCTAGCACAGCGACGACCCTACCCTAATTTCGATTTCATCTACCTCCAGTCGGACAATAGCAATAGCACCTACAACGGAGGGTATTTGAGTTTCCAGAAACGTTACAGTAACGGCTTGGACCTCATTGCCAGCTATTCATGGGCAAAATCCATGGACGAGTATACTTCGTCGGCCGCCGGCGGTGACAATCAGAACGCACAATGTATTCGCTGCGACTACGGTTTGTCCGATAACAACAGAGCGGATTTCTTCTCTCTAGGTTATGTGTGGGATCTTCCTTTGGGACCTGGGAGTAAATTCGTTAATCAGGGAGTAGGCAGCAAGATATTGGGCGACTGGCGGCTCAGCGGTATCACAGAGTTTATGACGGGGACGCCGCTCACGATTACAACTTCCGCCGCATATATAAACGTAAGTGATTTTACAAATCAACCTCGGTCAAACCGTGTCTGCAACGGTAATGTGAGTGACCGCACGCTAAATGAGTTTTTTAATACGGCGTGCTTCCCCCTTCAGCCTCCAAACACATTCGGCAATGAAGGTCGGAACGTTATTATTGGGCCAGGAGCACAGGTGTGGAACATGTCTTTAGCGCGGACGTTCAAGATTAGGGAACGGTTTAATCTCAATCTTCGCATGGACACTTTCAGTGTCTTTAATCACCAGAACTGGGGTGCCCCGGTTACCAGCGACTTTAGCTCCCAAATAGGGGAAATTCTTAGTAAGCTTAACCCACGAACTATCGAGCTGGGAGCAAATCTGCGATTCTAGGTACGCATTTCTGGAACTTTCGCGCCGCATTTTCGAGCTATCCAGGGTGCCTTGAGTGGTGCCGTGTATCTGTGCATGGTTTCAGGCACGCCAAACCAGAGACGCCTCGCATGAATCGAACATTTGGCCGCTGAGCCCATAGCGACCGGAAGCCATCCCTCATTCAAGGCACCCGGTCTCCCGGATCAGGCAAATCGTATGGGCCTTATAACGCCCACTCAAACTTAAGAAGAAGTTCCATACTGGTGGAGGTTTTTCATGGACAGAAGGACTTTTAATAAGGTGTTGACGACAGGAACAATGGGGCTGGCGATGCCCGGAAGTTTCGTTCAGGCGCGGCAGGACGCATCAATGGTTCGCGCAGAACCGGCCACCCAATGGCCGGGACAGGTGTATCGGCGCTTGTTGGTGGACAATCACGTGCCAGATTGGGATCCTGTTTTCCTGAGCCGTTTCGACCCCGTTGACTATGTGCAAACTATCGCTACTGCTGGCTTTCAGGCACTTATGCAGTACGCCATTTCGGATGCAGGACTCTGCTTGTGGCGGACCAAGATTGGGCAGGTGCATCGGGGCATGAAAGGTCGTGACTACTTTGCAGAGGTTATGGACGAGTGTAAGCGCCAACGGCTGCACAGGACGGCCCTTTTTCTCGTTATTTGGGACAATCTCGCTTTTGAGCGCCACCCGGACTGGCGATTTCAACCTGAAGAGGGCGAAGACAAGATTTTGGAGGGCCGATACGGCTTTACTTGCTTCAATACTCCGTATCGAGATTACGTTCTGTCGCTCGTGCACGAATTGGTGAGCTCCTATGATTTTGAGGGCATCTTCTACGACATGACCCTTTGGCCCGGTGTCTGTTATTGTCCATATTGCACCACACGTTACTGGAAAGAGTACAACACTGAACCACCGAGGGTCGTGGACTGGGACGACCCTGAGTGGCGGAGGTTCCAAGCGGCTCGCGAGCGCTGGTTGTTTGAATTCGCGCAAGACCTCACGAAAACGGCGAAAAGCGCCCGTCCAATACTCGTAGAGCATCAGTTCGCGACGGTCTTCCTCGATTGGAGATCGGGCGTTCCGCTAAAGCTAGGAGTTGAGGCCAGCGATTCAGTGGGCGGAGATTTCTACGCAGGACTGACCGAATTCTCGCTAGCTTGCAAGGCGTTCAACGGCTTGAATCGCGTTCGTCCGTTCGAGTTTATGACCTCCGCGACAAAAAATATAATGGATTTTGTGACGGTAAAGCCGTACGGTCAACTTCGAGTCGAGTCACTCCTGCCCACTGTTCATTCGGCAGCTTCGCTCACAATAGACGCAATCAACCCTGATGGCACCATCAATCACAATCTGTATGCTGTGCTTGAGAAAATCAACAGAGAGCGAGCTCCCTATGAACCCTTCCTTGGTGGCAGCCTGATGGCTGATGTCGCAATTTACTACGATAAACAATCGATGTACGACCCCGATGAAAAAGGGGCACACGTCGCGAGCCTTTTCTACCACCAACCGAAGGCACCAGCTCCGCACTTCGACGGTGTTTCGGGCGCTGGCCGAATCCTGCGTGAAGGGCATGTACCGTTCAGCGTTATCACCAACGTGACTTTGGAGCAACTCAGAGATTATCGGGCCGTAATTGTCCCGAACGTGCTTGAGCTAACCGACGAACAGGCTGCGAAGTTCCGGAGCTTTGTGGAGAAGGGCGGGGTGCTGTACGCGAGTGGGCCGTCTTCATTGGACCGATTTAACAAGACCGGACCTCGTTATCTGCTCGAGGATGTGCTAGGCGTGCAGTACAAGGGGAACATGGGAACGCAGGTCACGTTCTTGACACCAAAGGATGATGAGCTTAAGAAGAGCATATGGCCCCAGAACGAAATCATACACAAAGGTCCAATGATACGGGCGGAAGCGTCGCCAGGCGCGGAGGTATTAGGGACAGTGACTCTGCCCTATGTGGATCCAGAGAGCATTCATGTAATCGGAAGCCACTTTGCGCAACAAATCTCTGATCCACCCGCACCCACTCCCGGAAGTGAGCCGGGGCTGGTCGTAAACTCGTTTGGTAGGGGGAAGGCTATTTGGGTAGCCGCGCCGATAGAGGCCAGCTCTGACGCCGTGAATGCTCAACTGTTTCTGACGGTACTGCGTCGGGTTCTGCCCGGGCCCTATTACTTCGAGGTGGATGCCCACCCTTCGGTGGAAATGACCCTTTACCATCAGGCGGAAAATCAGCGCTTGTTGGCCGGGCTGTTGAATATGCAGCAGCAGCTACCGCTAATTCCGCTGAGTGCAACGGTGCGAGTGCAGATTCCCCTAGGTCGGCATGGCAGGCACGTGACCCGCCTTCCGGACCGCGAGATGATTCCCTTTAAAACCGTCGGCCAGTACGTAGAGTTTCGCATAGACCCATTCGAAGCAGTGGCTATGGCGATCGTGGAATATGACTGAGGAAGTTGCCTCTTGCGGGACATCTCAGATCATGAAGACTTTTTAGCAGGCAAGGTGAGTTCATTCGCAGCTTGTGGCGACGGAGTTCATACTAATTAACATCCACGTGGGTCTAATCTTAGAACCCTCATGATAACACGACGATCATTTTGCGCCACTTGGACCGGAATCCTTCTTTCTGCCTGTGGAACGCAGGGTTCTTCTGAAGACGCAATCCTGCCACAGGGGAAGGCAAGGCGTGCCTTGCTGTCATCATATTTTCCCAGCCGAACATACGAATTCGTGTGGCGCAACTGGAACCTCGTTGAACCTGAGACATTGGGCAGAATACTCGACACTTCCGTCGTCGAAGTGGCAGCCGTGGCAGAGTCGATGGGACTGCCACCCGCACGCCCCGTTCCGCCCATCATTCGTGAGCGCGGATATGTCACTCTCATTCGGCGCAATTGGCATCTACTGCCCTACGAGCAGTTGCTCCAGATTGTGAACATGACGCCGGAGCAGTTGGGATTTACGCTCCGCGAAGACGACATGTTGTGGGTCAAACTGGGTGAATTCAAACCCCAGGTTCAGCCGCTTCGCTACCAACCACCGATCGAGGCCGAGCGCCGTCGCGCGGCGGAGATTCGGCGCGTCGTCGAATCGGACTTTGGGCCCGAACTTGCTCGGCCGGGGGAAGCACGCTTTGACTTCGTTCGGCAACTTTCGCTACCCCTCGCGGATCGCCCCATGCCCGAGTCTGATCCTTCAGCTCCTCTTCGCATTGCTTATTCGTGTCTCGCAGTGTATGGCGATCCACTTAAGAACCCCGAACTGGACCCCTATCCCGAGGGGTTACTGCAGCGTTGTTCGGATGTGGGTGTCAATGGGGTGTGGCTGCATGCCGTCTTGCGGGACTTGGCTCCGGGCAGTGAAACCTTCCCGGAATTCGGAGTTGATTCCGAAATTCGTCTAGCGACGCTGAGAGCGCTCGTGCGACGCGCCGCAAACCACAACATCGGCGTGTATTTGTACCTGAATGAGCCTCGCGCCATGCCGGAGGCCTTCTTTAAGACTCGGCCGGAGTTGGCAGGCGTCCACGAAGACGGTTACGCCGCACTGTGCACTTCTCAGCCGGCGGTCCGGCAGTGGATCAGCGACGCGCTCACTCACCTCTTTTCCAATGTCCCCGGCTTGGCCGGCATTTCCACGATCACCGCCTCGGAAAACCTGACCAACTGCGCCTCACATTTCCGCTGGAAGGATTGTCCGCGGTGCAAGGATCGTACAGATGCCGACATCATTGCCGAGCTGACAGCAACCATCGAAACCGGAGTTCACAAAGGCAACCCAAACGCCAACGTACTGGTATCCGACTGGGGCTGGAGGCGCCATGGCGATGCGCCCGATATCATCGCGCGTCTACCCAAAAGCATATGGCTCCTGTCTGTTAGCGAATGGGCCAAGCCGATCGAGCGTGGCGGGATCAAAACGGAAGTTGGCGAATACTCCATTTCGGCTGTCGGTCCGGGGCCGCGAGCTCTTCGACATTGGGCGGATGCGAGGCAAGCGGGCCTGAAGGTCGCGGCAGAGATCCAGTTCAACAACAGTTGCGAGATTGCAAGTGTCTCGTTTCTTCCAGTCCTGGACCTTATCGCGGAGCATTTGCGCAACTTAGCTTCCATCAGACTTGACGGACTTTTCATCGGCTGGACGCAGGGTGGATATCCCTCTCCCAACTATCGGCTCGCGGAGCTGATGAGCTCTTCGCCCGACTCGAGCATCGACGCCATGCTGGACAAGCTGGCAGAAGAACGGTTTGGGCCTGCCGGCGCGCCGCACGCGCGAAAGGGATGGAAACTGATGAGTGAGGCGTTTCGTCAGTACCCGTTCCATATCCAGGTGGTATACAAGGCGCCTGTCTCGATCGGGCCGGCCAATCCGCTCTATCCCTCGGCTACGGGCTATCGAGCAACGATGTGGGGAATGCCGTACGACGATCTCGACTCGTGGCGCGGCCCTTACCCGCCAGAGGTGTTTGCAAGTCAGTTCGGAAAAGTGGCGGCGGGGTGGAATCCGGGGGTTAATGAACTACAACTGGCAGTGCAGAAGTCGCTGCCGGATCGTCGCGACGCGGTGCAAAGTGACCTCCATTTCGCCCAGGCGGCGGGGATTATCTTCCAGTCTGTCGCTAATCAAGCCCAATTTATTCTGGCGCGTAATGCCCTTGCTAAAGACCCAGGCACGATCCCGGCAGAAGAGCGCGAGCGCCTTCTGGCAGAA
>JASHTO010000620.1 GCA_030040515.1 Terriglobia bacterium | reverse complement strand
TTCCCAAATGGGTCGGCGAAAAGCAGTTCAGGCGGCTGATCGGAGGGCCGACCCCGCTGCTTGCGCAAGAAGAATGGAACGAGCCGATCGGCAACGTGAGGACACTGCATGCTTCCATCGACCGTAACTTGGGCACCACGGCGGGCGAGGGGAATCTGTTTGAAACCTCGGGATGGCACTTCCGAGCTCATGGTCACGAGTCCACTCAATACTTGGTCGTGTATGTGAAAACTGTGGATTGGGCGGAGCGACTCGTTCAACTCTTTCGCTCACTTTCCGCCGAGGGTTTTGGCAAGAGGAGAACCGTAGGTCAGGGAGCATTCGAGCTGGTCGGTGAGCCGCAAGGCTGTGAATGGATGGATAGCCTTGAAGGAGCCAGCGCATTCGTGTCCCTCAGCCATTTCGTGCCGGCTCCCGTTGATCCTACACAAGGACACTGGAGTCTTTTGGTGAAATACCCGAAGTTTTCGCCCGGTGTCCCAGCGCCATCGCCCTTCAAGGGACGGCTGCTCATGTTTCGCCCCGGCTCCACGTTCCATGTGCAAGGTGAGTTGCGTCCTTTCTATGGAACGATTTTGCGGAACATTAGTAACCAGTTTCCGGAGGCCGTTCATTACGCCCTGGCTTTCCCTGTTCCTATGCGCTGGCCGGAGGAGACTTGAAATGAAAACCCTGATCATGACCGTAGGCGGAAGTCACGCGCCGCTTCTCACGGCTATTGAGACGCTCAAGCCAGATCGTGTCATTTTCTTGTGCTCCGACGATCAAGGCCGGACCAAAGGTTCTTACTTTCAGGTAGAAGGTCCGGGAAAGGTGTTGTGCAGCAAAGCTCCGAAAAGTGAACCGCTAACGCCTGATCTCCCCAATCTCGTGACTCTTGCCAACCTTTCGCCCGATCGCTACCAAGTCATTCGAATTCCCCAATTCGATAATTTACAGGATTGCTATCAAAAAGCGGCTGTAGTTATCCACCAGGAGAAAACTGCTCATCCTGATGCGCAGGTGTTTGCAGACTATACGGGGGGAACCAAGTCGATGACGGCTGGTCTGGCTATAGCCGCTCTTGAAGACGAGAAATGCGAGCTTAGTCTGGTCACTGGAACCCGCAACAACCTCGCACAGGTGCAGGATGGCACCCAGTTCGCGCATGCCGTAGCGGTGTGGGACCTTCGTGCACTTCGGCGGTTTCAGCACATCAGAGAGGCGTTAAAGCGATTCGATTATCCCGCCGCACAGCAAGTCCTCGAGGCCATAGCTATGACGCCTATCAGCGAAGGTTTGCTGAACCGTGTCAGGGCCGCCATCGCCGCCTGCCGGGCTTTTGATGCATGGGACCGCTTTGACCATGTAAATGCCAGACATTTACTCGAACCCTATAGTGCCCAGTTCGTCCCTTACCTCATCGTTCTAAAGGAGCTTTGTTCCGACCAGCCCGTGGACCCTTACCTGCAGGTCGAGGACCTCCTCTTTAACGCCGAACGCCGCGCTGCTCAGGAACGATTTGACGATGCTGTAGCCAGAATTTATAGGGCGCTGGAGATGCTTGCGCAGGTACGGCTCCGAACAAAGTACGGCATAGACACTGGGGACGTCGATATTGCCCGCCTCCCAGAACCGTCGAGAGGTGAGTTTGAAAAGAAACGGAGGGATGACGGGAGGCTGGTAACCGCACTTTTCGATTCTTGGACGCTGCTCACTCTGTTGGCTGACCAGCCGCTGGGTTTGTGGTTTGACGGCAAAAAGCAGAGCCTAAGGTCATTTCTGGGGCAACGGAACAGTTCGATTCTTGCCCATGGTACATGCCCCCTCTCACAAGCTGTTTACGAATCCGAGGGACAACAAGGACTCTCAATGTGTCGCGAAACTCTTCAACGGTCGAGGCAGGCAGATAGAATGCAAGGCCGCAGTTTCCAATTGCCTCAAGCGTTGCCTTGGCTTGATGAGGACCAGAAGGCATAGGCGCGTATGGACTCAGACCTGCCACCTGTTCCCTGTGACCTGTTGCCTATTCGGGTGAACGACCTGAAGCAGTGGGATTATTGTCCGCGTATTGTTTTCTACAACACTGTGATGCCGGTGGGGCGCAAGAGCACAGTGAAGATGGAGCGGGGCAAAGAAATCGAGATGAAGCTGGACGCGCTGGAGGCTCGCCGGACGTTGCGCCGCTATCGGCTGAGCGAGGGGGAACGGCGATTCCACGTGTGGCTCAATTCCGCCGAGCTGGGGCTGAGCGGTAAACTCGATTTGCTGATCGTGACCGCTGAGGCGTGCTATCCTGTCGACTTTAAATACACGCGCGAACGTCCGAGGCGCAACCACGTGATGCAACTTGCGGCTTATGCCCTGCTGGTTGAAGCCGTGATGAAAGTTCCCGCTCCCGCGGCGTTTGTCTATCTGGCCCCCAGTGATCAGCTTCTGCGCATCAATGTGACGGGTCGGCTTAAGGGTCTTGTCGTGAGCAGACTGGTCGCCATTCGGCAGATGGTTCAGGACGGAATCCTGCCGGAAGCGACCACGGTGCGGGCTCGATGTGAAGAGTGCGAGTTTCGAAATTACTGTGGTGACATCTTCTAGATTAAGGAGGCACTTTCAGCGTGGTAAGGCTCGGAATCAACCAAACGAATCAAGTGTTGTATTGGATTTGCGCAAGCCCCCCGCTTTTCTCGGCAATTTCGGGGTTTTCGACAAATTAAATCGCTTTGTCATGCAACCTGCTGAAAATACAACTTGAAACGAACGGTTGAAGACCGTTCCCCGATGAAGAGGGGACTGAAATACAACAAGCCTGGCGCAGCGCCCGCTTACCAAGCGTGTTGAAGACCGTTCCCCGATGAAGAGGGGACTGAAATCACAAATCTGAAGCGGTTGCGGTGGATGGCCCGCGTTGAAGACCGTTCCCCGATGAAGAGGGGACTGAAATTGCTCCTTGCGTGCTTCCTTTTTCGCGTCGATGTGTTGAAGACCGTTCCCCGATGAAGAGGGGACTGAAATTTGTTGCTGAGGGATTTGCTTCGCATAACTGCGTAGTTGAAGACCGTTCCCCGATGAAGAGGGGACTGAAATCGGATAGTAACCCGCGTAGCCGCGTGCCATGCCCTGTTGAAGACCGTTCCCCGATGAAGAGGGGACTGAAATTGGTGATCTCAATGTAGTTGCCGTCGCCGGTGTCGTGTTGAAGACCGTTCCCCGATGAAGAGGGGACTGAAATCTTGGCGCGCCGAATACGTTGCGACGAAGCTGGTTTCGTTGAAGACCGTTCCCCGATGAAGAGGGGACTGAAATTCACCGTGGCAAATGGCGTGGCCCAACAGGAAGTCAGTTGAAGACCGTTCCC
>JASHTO010000619.1 GCA_030040515.1 Terriglobia bacterium | reverse complement strand
GAAGGAGCGGACCGTCCGTCAGTCCTTCAAGTCCACGCAGGTCACCGGTGCTCAGCGAACTGTAATGATTCACCAGTTGCAAAGGCAGCACCGCGACCTGATTCAGAAACAAAAAGACGCCATGCAGAAGCTGAAGGATCAGGAAAAGGCGTATCGTGAGTACCAGCGGACGAATGGCGGATAGGGTCCGAGCGGCTCGGAGGGGCTGGGAATAAGGGATTTCAGCCCGGGAGGTCGCCATGAAATTGCGCTACCTAGGATTGGCTGCCAGGCATTTGAGAGTTTGCCTGATGGGCAGCTTGGCGCTTGTGGCACTTAGCTTCCCCGTATTCGGCCAGCAGGGTTCGCAATCGCAGTCTCAAGCGCCGGAGGAACACCCCACCCTGGGCCCACGTAACGGGCCCGCCCTGGATTCGGGACCGCTTACTTCCTCGGTTATCGACATCCGCAAATTAATGCGGATTCACACCCTCTACATCGAGAACATCGATAATTCGCTGAGTGACAAGCTGGTGGCGGCGCTGGGGAAGTGGGGACGGTTTCGCCTGGTGACGAAGGAAAAGGATGCGGACGCCATCCTGCGCGGGTCGTGCCTTGAATCGCGCCGGTTGAAGCGCGTCCACTCCGAGGTCTTCATTTCGGACCACAATGGCGCCTCGGTGTGGCAGGACACAGTTTATCGACCGTACAATCCTCCGGGGCTGGATCAGGCGGTCAACGATACTGCCGATCTGATTGCAGAACATTTGGAGCGAACTGCCCGGGAGGCTCAGGAACATTAACCGCGGCTTTCCCATGCCTTGACGGCACACGGCGGGACGGCTTTCCTTCGCGGGCCCGCGAATTTCCATCATGTCCAAATTGATGACCTTTCATAAAGTCCTGCCCGGCTGTGAAGAGGGAAGCCCGGAGGCGTGGCAAGCGTTCCTGGGGTTCTACACTCCCCTGGCCATGGATTTCCTGGGCGTGTACACGCCTTGGGATTCCGATGCGCGTTGGGCGATGTGGCGCGAAGCGTTGGGCGCCTTGAGCGCGAATGAGTGCGCGGAGCTGAAGGCCTTCCCGCATCAGGCGGAGCGCGAATTCCTTGTGGCTTTGCGCGCGTACTTGCAGGACCGGGCCGCGCCGCGGCTCGAAGCCCGTCAGGATGCCGCGACCCCCGCCGCGCCAACCCGCGGAGCTCTTACCACACTGCTGAGCGGCTTGCCGATCGTTCACCAGGAAATTGCCTTCCTGACGCTGGCAGGATACTCGCAAAAGACAATAGAAAAAATTTTGCCGGCCACTCCCGCGCTTGCGGGCGAGGGCCTGGAGCGGCTGCGGGCCGGCTACGCGGCGGCGCTGGAGCGGACGGAAGACCGGTGCTTATGGCCCTCCGCGTGGATGGGCATATGTGCGGCGGCGCGTGCTGATTCCGGGAAGGACTGCACACCGCTCCGACAGCTCATCCGCATGCTCGATGGCCAGGCGAGCTGGTACGAAAAGTCTCCGGCGGAGGAGCATCGCACCCAGTGCCTCCATTGCCTGGAGCTCTGGACCTCCCTGATGGAGGTCGTCGCCTGGGAGCGCAGGCGCGAGCCATGGCCGGGGGAGAAAATCGAACCGTTGTTGGCGGCCGTGACCGTTCGGAAGGAGAAACCTAAGCCTTCTCTCTTCGCGCGCATGCTCGGCAAATAGGAATTGGATGCGGAATTTATGCGCGACTATCGCCAGGAATTCTCGGATTTTTCGCCGCTGGTATATCTCAACTGCGCCTATCAGGGAGCTTTTCCCAAGGTCACTGTGGAGCGGGTTCACCAGTCCGTTGATCTGAAGTCTCAACCCTACCGGCTGAACGCTCCGGAATATTTCGGCCTGCCTGACCGAGTTCGTGCCGGTATCGCGCGGTTGGTGGGTGCCGACCCCAGTGAAATCGCCATCGCCACCAGCGCCACACAGGGAATCGGAATCGCTGCGGCCGGTTTGAATCTTGGTCCGGGGGACGAAGTGGTGGTAAGGGCTGCGAACTTTCCCTCCAACCTTTTTACCTGGCTGCATCTTCAGCGCAAAGGCGTTACCGTGAAGGTTGTCCGGTCCACGAGTGATGAGACAAGCCTGGACGATGTGGCGGCGGAATTAACTCCGCGCACGCGCCTCCTGGCGCTCGATTGGGTGAGTTATTCCACCGGATATCGAATCGACCTCGCTGCCTTTGGGTCGATGATTCACGACCGCGGCGGGATCTTTGTGGTGGATGGCACACAAGGAGTAGGCGCCAACGAACTGAACCTGCACGCGCTGCCGGTGGACGTCATGGCCTGCGCCGGGTACAAGTGGATTTTGGGCCCATACGGGACAGGATTTGCTTACGTCGCCAAAAGTCTTTTGACCAAGCTCGACCTGCCGGTCATCAACTGGCATTCGGTCGTGGGCGCGCACGAATTCGATTCGCTTCCCAAAGAGAATTTCAGGCTGATTCCGGAAGCACGAGTCTTCGACTCCGGCGAAACCGGCAATTTCCTCAACTTGCATGGGCTGGAGTCGTCGCTGGAATATGTGGCCGGGGTTACACCGGCCACCGTGCACAGCCATTGCCGGCAATTGCTGCGCCGGTTGGAGGAGGGCCTTCGCGCGCGTGGTTTTGTTCTGTCGGCGGCGGCGTTGCCCGGCCACGAATCCACAATTCTATGCTTTCGGGCGGCGACTCCCGCAGCGACCGCGGAGCTGTATCAGAAATTCACGGCGAATAAAATTTCAGTAAGCCTTCGTCACGGTATGATCCGCGTTTCTCCCTACCTCTATAATGATGGGACGGATATCGACCGGCTGCTGGAAATCGCCCGGTCGGCCTGAGGCGTCCTAATCCCGGATGGACCCTGCCATGCGCCTGCGCCCCTTCCGTCTCGATGACCTGCAAACCCTCTACGAGATCGATCAAGCCTGTTTTGTTCCGGGAATTTCCTACACGCGCCAGGAACTGGCGGCATTCATCGGCCACAGCCGTTCGCAGACCTGGATCGCGGAAGACGGCGACCGCATTGTGGGCTTCCTGATTGCCAGCACCGAGCCGCGCAAAATTCTGCACATTGTCACCATCGATGTCCTGGAATCCTGGCGCCGGCGCAGGGTGGGAACGCTACTGATGGACGCCGCGGAGGATTGGGCTCGCGATCGCGATTTGCGAATGATGGGTCTCGAAACCGCACAGGACAATCTGGAGGCGCAGAAATTTTACATGTCGCGCGGCTATCGCAAGGTGCATGAAATTCGGGGGTATTATGCGGACGGAACAACCGCCTGGGTGATGGTGAAAGACCTCGCGTTGTAGCGCTGCAGGCTGGCGCAGACTCCCCAGGGCAGGAATCTGCGCCAGCCGCGACTGACAACCGACAACCGGGTATAATCCCATGTCCATCCGTAGCCGCCTCAGGGAGGAAACTCATGCCGATTGCTCTGAATTCTGCGGACCGCCGGGTGATCGCAGTGGCCATTGTGGTTGCAGGGGTTTCCCTGGCGATTGGGTTGAAGTATTTCTCCCACGCCTTCCCCGAGGCGTCCATTGAATTCCGCGTCAATCGGGATGACTCCACGCCGCTGGCAGTCAAATTTCTCTCTGATCGAGGCTGGAGCATCGGCGGTTACCGCCACGCCGCGGTGTTCGATTACGATGATGACGCCAAGGTGTATCTCGAGCGCACGCAGGGCCTGGGGCGCATGAACACCCTGACGCGCGGGCCCATCCATCTCTGGCGATGGTCCCATCGCTGGTTCAAGCCTCAACAAAAGGAAGAATTCCGGGCGGACGTCGCGCCTTCCGGCCAGGTCGTGGGCTTCCAACACGATCTTCCGGAGTCCGCCGCGGGCGCGAACCTGGATACGCCGGCCGCGCGAGCCCTTGCCGAGAAATTTCTGGTTGAGGTCATGCGGCGCGATTTGGATGAATTGGAATTCGTCGATTCGGTGAGTGACAAGCGCCCGGCGCGGACCGATTATTCCTTCACCTGGAAACAGAAGAACTTGGACCTCGGCGACGGCAGCTTGCGGTTTGAAGTGGATGTGGACGGCGATCAGGTGGCGGGCTATCGGGAATTCGTCAAAGTTCCCGAAGCCTGGTCGCGTGATTACGCCAAGTTGCGCTCCCGGAATGAAGCCGCCAACGTTGTCGACGAGGTTCCGTGGATTTTGCTGTGCATTGCCGGCCTCGCCCTGCTCATTCAACATCTCCGCAAGCGCGATGTGCCCGTCTCCCTCTCACTGGCGTTTGGACTGGTCACGGCGCTGCTCTATTTCTTCGGCCAGTTGAACATGTTTTCGCAGGCGGAGTACGGCTATCACACTACGGACTCTTACTCGAGCTTTGCAAGCGGTTTTGTTGTGGAGAATTTTCTCGCGGCCTTGGCCTTCGGGGCGCTGATTTTCCTGCTCATGGCGAGCACCGAACCCATTTATCGCCAAGCCTACCCGGGCTTCATCTCCATCCGCCGCTATTTCAGTTGGGGTGGCCTGCGGACGCGCTCCTTCTTCCTGGCGAACGTTGTGGGCATCGCCATGACGTTTTTCTTTTTCGCCTACCAGACGGTTTTTTATCTCGCCGCCAACAGATGGGGGGCCTGGGCGCCCGCCGACGTTCCGTTTTCGGATCTGCTCAACACGCGCTTCCCCTGGGTCATGGTTCTTTTTGTGGGATTTTTCCCCGCCGTTTCCGAGGAAATCCAATTTCGCGCCTTCGCCATCCCCCTGGTGAGAAAGTATCTGAGATCGCCACTTCTGGCGATCGTTCTTCCGGCGTTTATCTGGGGATTTCTGCATTCTGCTTATCCCAACCAACCCTTTTTCATCCGCGGGCTGGAAGTGGGATTTGGCGGCCTCATCATCGGCCTCATCATGTTGCGTTTCGGCATTCTCGCCACCCTGATCTGGCACTACTCCGTGGACGCGCTCTACACGGCGTTCCTGCTGCTGCGCTCCCCCAATCATTACCTGATGATTTCGGGCGGCGTGTCAGCGGGAATCATGCTTGTTCCGCTGGTGGTAGCGCTGGCCGCCTACTTGAAGACGGGTACGTTCACGGAGGAAGGCGGTATTCTGAATGCTTCGGAGAAACCTCCTTCACCCCTTCCCCTGGAAGCCTCGGCAACGGAAACGCCGCTGGTTTACCGACCGCTTTCGCCAGCGCGGCTGGTGCTGGCGGGCGTGCTGGCTGCGATTTTCATCGGCGTGGCGTTCATCCGGGTGTATCGGTTCGGCAAGGGCGTTGAGCTGCACGCCTCTTCGCAGGACGCGTTGCGCAGCGCGGAAAACCTCATCGAGCAGAAAAAGGTCGACTTGGCCAATTACCGCAGAGTCGTGTGGATTAACGACAACGTTGATTCCCAGGCGCTGCATTACCTCGCCGAGCGCAAAACCCTGGAGCAAGCGGACCAGATCTACCGCCAAGCCACCCGCCTAGCGTTGTGGGAAGTTCGGTTTTTCCGCCCTCTCCAGAAGGAGGAGTATCTCGTCTTCGTTGATCCGGTCTCGGGCGGCGTCTTCGGCTTCCGGCACATCATGGAAGATGACGCTCCGGGCGCATCCCTCACTCCTGAGCAGGCGCGCGCCCTTGCCGAACAGGCCGTCACCGAACACGGATACTCGCTCGACGGCTTTGACCTTCAAAGCTCCGATGCGACCAAGCGCAAGGCGCGCGAAGACTACACTTTGGTATGGCAGGCCAAGCCGGGCGACCCTCGCAACGTCGGCGATGCGCATTACCGTCTTGAAGTGGACATCGCCGGAGATCAGGTGGTGGGATTCTTGCGTCATTTCAAATTGCCGGAGGATTGGGTACGCGCCCAGGAAGGCAATTCGATTTTCAATATCCTGCTCATCGGGATTAGGGTTCTGGTCGTGATGGCCCTCGTCGCCGGTGGACTGGTCGCCGTCGTCAACCTGATCCGGTCCGGCCATATACAGTGGAAACGCTCGGCGAAGTTCGGCATCCTGCTTGCCGTCTTGGGGCTTCTCGAATCGCTCAACAATCTTCCCTTGGCCTACATCCGTTATGAAACTTCCATGCCGCTGAACATTTGGAAGATGTTCATGGCGATCAGCGTGCTGGTGGTGCCCCTGTTGCAGGGAGTGCTCGGTTGGGTGCTGATCGGCGCGGCCGTCAGCCTTTACCCGGACGCCTGGAAAGTGTTGAAGAAGACGGGCCGGCGCGCCTGGAGCCGCGACGCCCTGGTGGCGATCATTCTCTGCGTTGTTGCCGGCGTGGGCTTGGCCCGAATCGATGCGCTGCTCACCAGCGTCTTTCACGCTTACGCACCCATCAACGACGATTTGTTCCCGCTGATTCTCAGTGTGCGCTGGCCGGCCGCCGGATTCTTCCTCGAAAGCGTCACTCACACCCTCTTCTATTCGGCGCTGACAGCGCTTGTCATCTACATCCTCCGGGCGGGTTGGCGGCTGCGAGCGTGGTGGCTGTGGGCGGGCCTGGCGCTGCTGGTGGTTACGCTTGGTTCTGCCCATGTGCACTCGGCTGCCGCGTTCGGCGTCACCTGGATGATGAATTTCATTCCTCTCCTGGTGGCCGCGGTGATTGTGGGATTTTTCCTGCGCGATAACATCCTGGCGTACGTCCTGGTCTTATTCAGCCTGCAGGTTTCGGAACCGATCGTCGATCTGCTCTCGCAAGCCAATCCCTTTTTCCGCCAGAACGGCGCGGTGCTCACACTGCTCTCGGTAATTGTGCTGGTGTGGATGCTGTGGTGCCCAAAAAGGACCGAGGCAGCATAATTGCGGGCGCGTGCCACGCGTTTGAAGCGGCTGTGTGGCGCGCGCCCCCCGCCCGCTGAGGCGTGGGCATCGTGTTCGCGCTACGGTTCACGCGGCTACTCTGTTTTAAAATTCTCCTTAATAGAGCCTCGCCGAATCCAGCAACTGGCTCTGGCCGTCTTTCCACAGCGCGTATTTGAGAAAGAAGCCCTCATTCATGCACGCCGCACCGATTTCCCCGTGCTTGTTCATGGCGATCAATCCCACTTGTGTATCTTTGTTTTTTCCGTCGGTCTCCACCATGTGCTTCAGCAATTCCATGCATGCTTCCTGGGGTGAGGCGCCGCGCCGCATGAAGTGAACAATCGAGACGCTGGTGCAGTAATTGGTCATCAAATCGCCATCGCCGGTGGCGGAAGCACCTCCCACGTTGTCATCGGCATACACTCCACACCCCACCAGCGGTGAATCCCCCACGCGTCCAGGAATTTTGAACGCCGCGCCGGAAGTCGAGCAGCCGGAAACCAGGTGCCCGTTGCCGTCCGTCGCCACCATGCCAATCGTGTCGTGATTTTCCGCGCTCAGCCAATACGTCTTATGCTGAGGATTGGCCTTCCAATCCAACCATTTTTGCAGGCTCTGCGGAGTGAGCAGCGTCTGCGCCTCAAATCCCAGCTTCAGCGCGAATTGAAACGCCCCATCGCCCGCCAGCGTGGTGTGCGAAGTTCTCTCCAGCACCAGCCGCGCCACGGAAATGGGATTCTTGATCATGCGCAAAGCGCAAACCGATCCGGTGCGATGGCGCGTGCCATCCATAATCGCCGCGTCGAGTTCCACCACGCCCTCGGCATTGGGGAGGCCGCCGTATCCGACGCTCGTCACATTGGGGTCGTTTTCGGGAACGTTGATGCCTTTCTCGACGGCGTCCAGCAGGCTTCCGCTACTCTTGAAAACCTCCGCCGCGCGCTCATTGGCGGGCTTTCCGTGCGCCCAGGTGGAAAGAAAGATAGGTCGGGCGCGATCCGCCTCCGCCGCGTTGCCATCCAGCGCAGAAGCCGCGGCTGTGGCGGCAACCGTTTTCATGAAATCTCGACGATCAACAGAGTCCATGGCAATTCCTGTCTTTGTAATTCGAAATTCGAAACTCGGAAATCGCTCATCGCATTCTGGGGATTCCGAACACCCCGACTCATTCGCGAGTTTCGAATTTCCAGTTTCGAGTTTCGGGCTTCAAACACCCCACCCCCCGCCTCCCGGCGATTCAATCTTCAGGACGCTCCCGCGCGGTGCAACGAAAGTGGTCTTGCCGGGAAGCCTGCGCCCGCGCCCCTGCACCGTTAAATGGTTCGCCCCCGCAAGCCCCGGATGACCGCCCGACAATCCGTAAGGCCGGAATTTTCGCCGGTCGGAAAGAATACTTCCTCGGACTTCGGTAAGGAACTCGATTTCGCGTACCATGCCCTCGCCGCCGCGAAATTTCCCCTTGCCGCCGGAACCGCGCCGCAGCGAGTACCTTCGCACGCGCACGGGGTAAGCCGATTCGAACGCTTCGATGGGGGTGTTCAGCGAATTTGTCATGTGCGTGTGTGTGCCGCTCGATCCGTCGGAAGCGGGCCGCGCCCCCATGCCGCCGGCAATGGTTTCGTAATAAGCAAACGGCTCGCCCGTGCGCGGATCGATTCCGCCGAACGAGAGATTATTCATCGTCCCCGAACTCGCCGCCGGAATTCTCCGGGGAAGCGCCTTGGCCAGCGCTCGCAGCAGAACGTCCACGATGCGCTGCGAGGTCTCCACGTTCCCGGCCGCCACGGCCGCGGGTGCCCGCGCGTTCACCACGCTGCCGCGCGGAGCGAGCACCTGAATGGGCGTCATCAATCCGGCGCAGGCGGGAACGGTCTCGTTCAAAAGGCAGCGGAAGACATAAAATACCGCCGAATAGGTTATGGCAAACACCGCATTCACGCACCCCGCGCACTGCGGCGAACTACCCTCGAAATCCACCACGGCCTTTCCGCCGCGAATCTGGATGCTCACATGCAGGCGAACCGGGTCCGCCGTGTGCCCATCGTCGTCAAGAAAGTCCTCTGCTGTGTACTTGCCAGCCGGGATTTTCTTGAGCACTTCCCGCATCAACCGCGCGGAGTACGCTTGCAATGCATCGAGGTAGAAATTCGTTCGCGCCGGCCCGTATTTTTGCAGTCGATCCTGTAGCCGCCGCTCGCCCAATTGGCAGGCGGCCACCTGCGCCATCAAATCGCCCTCACGTTCGCGCGGGGTGCGCACGTTGGCGAGAAGCAGGGTAAGAATATCGCGCTGAATTTTCCCGCCCCTCGCGAGCGCCACGGGAGGAATGCGCAAGCCCTCCTGATAAATTTCCTGGCTGATTCCCATGGAGGCGGGCTGCGCCCCGCCCACGTCGGCGTGGTGCGCGCGATTGGCCACGTAGAAGCTCGGTGTTTTTTGCAGGGCCGAACGGCGTCCGGTTATTGTGCGGCTGTAGGCCGCGATGCGTGTCCCATATCCCTCGTCCCTTTTCTCGAGTTGCGTCTCCCATACCGGCATCACCAAGGTAATGTCGGGCAAGTGAGTTCCGCCCGCATACGGGTCGTTGAGCATGGCGATGTCGCCCGGGCCGAGCTCAAGAGCATTCAGCGCCGCCGCCACCGACATCGGCATCGAGCCGAGGTGCACGGGCATGTGGTCCCCCATGGCCACCACCCGGCCGAGCCCGTCAAACACCGCGCAGGAATAATCCCGCCGCTCCTTGATGTTCGGGGAGAAGGCCGATCGCCTCAGCGCAGCGCCCATCTCCTCCGCCGTCGAGTGGAAGAGGTTCTTGAAGATTTCGAGTTCAGCAGCGTCAATACGCTTCATGAATGATTAACGTACCACGCGGGGAGGAAGCGGGGGAATGATTTGCGTTACCGTAGATTCCAAGACGGGAGCTCAATCAAGTCTTTCGAACTTTATTGCGTCGGCAATGATTGCGCCATCGGCCTGGTTGGTGAGCTTGACGTAGTAGGGGTTCACAACAGTTCCTAAAACTTTCCACGCACCTGCATCGTTGTTGAAATCAACCGGCACGGTTTGCGAGCCGCCTTCGGAAACGATGATGAAAGTCGCGTGGGTCGCGAGGCTGCCGATCGCGGGGCGGCCGTGGTAGCTGGAAATCCGGTAAGTCCCGATCAGCGGGTTGTCGTTTTGCCAGACAGCGCTTCTCGATCCGTCGCCGGCTTCGGTCCAGAAGGCGCCCACTTCCCAGTTGCCGCTCGCCGTGGCGACATCGTTGTGCCATCCGCCGCCGTTGAGCTGGAACCGGGCGCCGATGGTTTGATCATCGACGATGACTTCCTTTTCCGGTTGGGTGAAGATTTTCCACCTGCGCAGTTGAATTTCGCGCGAAGGTTCGTTCACCTTCATCCATTCGTCCAGGCGGGCGGAGAGTTCTCGGAGCGCCTGCGGATTTTGACCGGCGACGTCGGTCTGTTCCCGGGGATCGGCGCGCAGATCGAAGAGGTCCGTTCTGCCGTCGCGAAGGTATTTAATCAGCCGGTAATTTTCGGAGCGAACTGAGCGCGCGGGATTGCCAATGTCCTCTTCCGCGTAGATGTACGGGTTGATGGCGCTGACTTTGCCGTGGATCATGGGCGCCAGGCTGTGTCCTTCGGCATCATCGAGGGGAGGCAGTCCGGCGAGGTCGAGCAGAGTGGGAGCGGAATCAATATTGGAAGCCAGCCCCTCGATCACTTTGCCTGCCGGGATTCCGGGGCCGGCGACAATGAACGGAATGTGCAGGTCTTCGTCGTAGAGCGAGCGATGATCAAACGTGAGGAAATCCTTGGGGTGCGAGAACAGCAGCTCACCGTGGTCGGAGGTGAGGGCAATGACGGTGTTGGCATCCAGCCCTAAATCGCGCACGTGGTCGAGCAACATTCCGATATAGCGATCCACGTAATGAATCTTGCCGTCGTAAAGCTGATAGAGGCGCTCGATGGCTTTCTGGTCACCGAGCATCGCCAGGCGATTCAGAGGACCATGGGCAACGTCGTAACCCGTGTCGTGAAGATAGGGATACGCGTCGGATTTGAAGATGTCGTCCTCGGGCGGCGGGTCATAGGGCGAATGGGGCTCCCAGAAATGCAGGTAGAGGAAGAAGCGCTGGCCGCGATGACGATCGAGCCAGGGAAGAACGCGCTCGAGCGTGGCCGGTGCGCGGTATTGGGTGTTGGTCGCCAGCCCTGCTCTCTGCGTGATGTCGAGAGCGATGGCGGCGCCTTCGTAATACTCGTCGAAGCCTCTTCCCGTCAGAGCCGCTCCGGCCAGGCTATTGTTGACGATCGCGGTGGTGTAATAGCCATGGTCGTGAAAGACGTCGGTCATGACCGGGACGTCTTTGTTCAGAACCGGCTGGCCGGGGTGCCACAGCAGCGTGACGCCGCTCCGCGAAGGGAAGAGGGAAGTGTGAAGTGCGGCGAACGAAGGGGCGGTCCATGATCCCACGGTGAAGTAATGCGCGAAACGCACACCTCTTGCCGCAAGTTGATCGATATTCGGAGTGGTGTCGCGGGGATTACCGTAGGCGTGAATCTGGTCCGCCCGGAGCTGATCCGCGACAATCAGGATGACGTTGGGCTGTTGCCGCCCCTGGGGCAGTGCCAGAAATGGCGCCGCTCCCAAGGCCAGCAAGGCAGCGATCCGTCGTCCAAGCTTTTGTCCCCTCTGGAAAACCCCAGGCCACTTTTTCAAATTCGAAGCTCTCCTCCGGTCAGAAGTCATACCGCATTGCAAATTCTAAGATGCCCCGATCGCGGGCGGAGGTCAATTCACCAAAATTTGCCAAGCCAAAGACCCGACGAAACAGCCATTGACTCTAGCAGGATCCAATTTGCAAGCTGTCTTGCGAAGCCGCTTGCAAATAATGGGGAACATTAATGGGCGTGCGATAGTCTGTCAAACAGAATTTGTAACCATCTTCGGCCAGAGCCTTTGACAAATGCCTACGCTAAGGTCGTTTTTGCAAGAGGCCTGCGGCCGATCGATAAGCGCCCCTTGTCACTACTCGTTTGCCGGCTGAGTCAACGCTCCTAAATCCGACATTTCACCTGGGGGAAAATCCTCCCAAACTCTCACGGACCACTGTCCCAGGTTGGGGAATGATTTACACGAGCCATCCACACGAGGGCACAGGTATGAAAGAAGACCGTAGTCCCCTGCCGGGGCCATGGCCGAAAGGAGGTGAGTCAAGCAGGTCATTCCCCCAATTTGCACCTGGCTACTCACCACTCTCTTCCCCTTCCACCAGCCGTTTGTACGCCTCCGGGTCGTCCACGTCAATCAGGATTCCTGGGTCGGCAATTTCCACGAACTCGGTTGCGGAGCGATATTTGCGGATAACGGTATTGGCGGCGACTTCGGGGGGAAGCGCGAGCAATTCCGGGAACAGCTCGCGGCTGATCACGATGGGGTGGCCGTGTTGGCCTTTGTGTATTGGGATGAGAACCCGCGGGCGAGCGGATTCAAATCGCTCAACCAAGGTACGAAGCACTCCTGCGGAGACGGCCGGATGATCGACCAGGCAGAGGATGACCCCTTCCGGCGAATCGCCTGCCACCGCGGCGAGGCCCGCATGCAATGAAGATGTCTGCCCCCGCAGGTAATCGCGGTTCACCACCACGCGAGCGCCGGCAAGATTCACTGCATTGCGAATGGTTTCGGCGTGATGGCCCAACACCACAATCACGTTTTGGATTCCGGCGGCGTAGAGGTTGGCAATCAAGGTTTCAAGGAAGGTCCGACCGCGGTAGACGAGCAGAGCCTTGTCGCGGCCCATGCGCCGGGACTCACCGGCGGCGAGAATCAGGCCGGCGATCATGTGGTGTGCTGGGCTTTCGACTTCCAGGCGAGTGAAGGCACGCCGGGTGGGGCGTTGCGGCGCACGGAAATCATCTCGGCAACCACGGCCACGGCGATTTCCTCCGGCGTTAGCGCGCCGATATCGAGCCCCATGGGTGAGTGCACGCGCTCAATCTGCTCGGGGGCCGTGCCTTCGCGCTCCAGTACCTTGCAGATCTCAATATACTTGCGCCGGCTGCCGATCATCCCCAGGTAGCGCGCCGTCGTTCCCACCGCCCAGCGCAGGCAATCCAGGTCACCCTTGTGTCCACGCGTCACCAGCACCAGGTAGGAGTGTTCGTTCACGTCGAGCTTGGGGAAAATATCTTCCCACGGTCCCGCGAAGGTCTCGGACGCCTCCGGGAAACGCTCGCGGTTGGCGAAGGCTTCGCGATCGTCGGCCACCACCACGTCAAAACCTGCAATTTTGGCTACCTTGGCGACATGCATTCCCACGTGCCCGCCGCCCAGAACGAAGACCGTGGGTGTGGCCAGAACCGGTTCGATGAAGATTTCGAGCGAGCCGCCGCAAATCAGGCCATTGTCGTACTGCGGATTGGCGTTCAGGTTGAAGTGCAGCCGCCGCGGCTTCTCTTCCCGCATCACTTCCTGGGCTACGGACCATACCTCGGCTTCCACACATCCGCCGCCTACGGTGCCTGCAATCGAGCCGTCATCACGGATCAAAATCTTGGAGCTCTCGTGGCTGGGAATCGAGCCCTGCACCTCGACGATGGTGCCCAGCGCACCTTTTCGACCCGCCTTTCGCAATCGCACGATTTCTTCGTAAATATCCATGCCCGAAGCCTAGATTATGCGCCGCGAAGCGCAAAGTCAACGCGCTGGCAGCAGCATATCTGGAGGCGCGCAACCTGCCCGCGCAATTCGACCGTAATTTAAGCCTGATTACTTGCCTTTGCCCCCTTGCTGAGCGGCGGAGCACTCCTCAATCCGCTGGCGATAAACTTCGCGGGCATGGTTGTAAGCGTCAATGGTTGCGGGAAGTTCCGCCTTGGAGATTTTGGGCGCCTTCTGCGACCAGCACTGGTTTACGGCGGCCAGGCACCATCTGGCGCTATCGACTGAGGCGCGAATGGGCTTGCCGTCGACGATCACAAAAATGGGATTGGTATTCGACGAGCCCAAAATGCGCAGCGCCACCCAACTGCTCTTTTCGATCGGCACATCGAACGCGAGATCGCGGATGCTGCCGTCGGCCAGAAGAGTTTGGGTGGCCACCGATTGCCCATTGACGATGACTTCCACCGGCACGTTTCGTGAGTCGCCAAGGCGCGCGCGTTCGATGTGCCAATAAGGCTTCTGGTCAGCCGGCAGGTCGTGAATCTCCGGGTGGGGAACGGTGTCCAGCATGGCCGCAGCCTTTACGCTCACGTGGACGGTCGCCGGTGCGGGGAGATCCAATTCACTGGCTTTGTCTTCGGATTGTCCCGGGCCTACGGTGCCGACTTCTTTTCCATTGACGGCGAAATCCATCAGGTGGCTGCGTCCGTCGGACGTGTAGGTGCGTCCGTCGCGAATTGCGTCGAGATAGGCCTTGTAGGTCAGAGGCCCGTCCATTTTGGCATAAACCCTGCCTTGGCCAACCACCGTGTCCGTGATACAGGGAAAGTCGGTTTCCCCGGAGATGCGGGTACGAAAGCCCACGTTCAGCGTGTGATACCAAATGTTCAGTTCCCACGGATAGGGTGTGTCCATGGTAGAGATGAAGTTGACCGCGTGGGGGTAGGTCACGTCCACAATGTATTCGTTGGCGCCGATGCCGTCGAAGCCGGGCATTTCGTAGTTGGGCAGCTTGTCCGTCGCGGTTTGCAGACCCCATCCGGAATGAGCAAAGCCCACCACGGCGCCTTGTTTTTCGCCCCATTGCAGGATGGGAAGGTCCCAGGTGGGCCAGTCTTCAATCCGCTTGGTGCCGGGGTAATCCTGGTCCGTCAAACCGATCAGCACCAGGTGGCCGGCGTGGCTGGAGGGGAATCCGGAGACTTCAAGATCGTAGTGTTCAATTTCATCGTGCCGCGAATTCGGATTGTCCTTTCCGGTGAAGAACTGCTTTTGGTAATAATAGCAGGGGCCCCAGGTGAGCACGCAGCCCACGTTCAGGTGCTCGCCGGCGATCTGGCGCATCATCACCTCGGGCGTAACTCCTTCCGCCGGGTTTTCATAATGGGCGCAGCCGGCGGCGTGCACGTGATGGTCGCCGGAATACCACCCGAGCTTCGCGGGATCGACCCAGCGCTTCATGGCAACCGAAAATTCATTGTCCCCGCTGTCGGTGACCGTCAAATCCTTCGTCTGGTCGATGTACTCCGGTCCCATCGAGCATTCCACCTTGTACTCGCCGGGTGGCAGGACGACTTTATCGCCGTCGGCGCGGTAAATCTGCGGTTGAAAGAACAAGTCCGGGGCGAGCCGCTTCGAGGGGAGTGGGTAGATCCTCCCGATGCTGTCCGTAATCGTGAAGGCGGCGGAGGATGGCTGGCCTTTTTCGTCTAAGACATGAAACGTCACGAGTTTCGCCGGGAGAATCTTGAACGTCACCACCACCTCATTGCGAAACCCGATATCCTGCGTGCCCTGGCCAACGTTGAAGCTGATCTTCGCGGAGCGATCTCCGCTGTCGTGGCTGTAGATTTCCACGATGCGATATTCCAGCGGCATGCCGGAAAGGCGGGGCCGCATGGGATTCTTGTCATAAAGGGTGATTTCCGCCCAGCGTTCCCGCGCCTCTTCGGGAGTAAGGATTTGCTGGGGCTCGGGGCTGCCATGCGACTGGATATAGACATTTCCGCTGTTGG
>JASHTO010000618.1 GCA_030040515.1 Terriglobia bacterium | reverse complement strand
TGGGGTCCTCTGCGTCTCTGCGCGAGATATATTTTGTGTTTATTGCTTCAGCCATTTGGCCAGGTTTTGGAAAATCTTTAAACCGTCCTGCGAATCATGCGCGGGCAGCGAGGCGCGTTCGGCGTGAGACATCAGGCCGCTTTCGTCACAGATTCGCTCAAGGCAGATTGATCTGCCGGCATGTTTCAATCACTTACCTGAGCATGCTCGTGCCTTCGGCTTGGCGTTTTCGGTGAAGCGTCATTTTCCCCGAGGCTTGCCAACCGAACAGGTGGGCGGTCGGGAAATTCGGCGACGAGCGCCAGACTGCCGCCCATCGCTTCAACGGTCTTACGCAGAGTGGAGAGGAGCAGGTCGCTGCGTTTCTCCAGGCGGGACACACCATCTTGGGAAATCCGCAGGGTTTTCGCCATTCGAACCTGCGTGAGTTTGCGTGCTTTGCGCAGTTGGCGCAAAGTCATCTCCTCCGCGAGCAGGGCCGCGGCCCGGACTTCCACTCTCCTGCGCTGCGCTGGACTCAGTTTTCGAATGATTTCATTCACGTTTACAGACATGATCACCTCTCCCTTCCTAAACTGGCCAGATGAGCGCTGAATCGGTCATCCGCTACCCGGATCAACTCCCGGTAGAAGCGCCTCTGGCCAACGCCTGATTTATCTCCGGCTGCCAGCAAAATCGCCCGGCGCCTGGGGTCGAAGGCGAACGCCACCCGCCACTCACCCTTCGCGGCACGGAAGCGAAGCTCCTTCATATTCCGGTGCCCAGACCCTTTCAGCGTATCAACCCGGGGGCGGCCCAACAGCGGCCCAAATTGCTGGAGCAGGCGCGAAAGAGCCAAAATCTCCGTCCGAACGTCTTCATCCAAATCTTCGAACTCAACTGCAAATTCGTCCGCAAGTTCGACAACCCATTCCGCTTTCATAATATGCCTCATAAGACATATGTTGTCAAATACATTTCACACCATCGCTGGTTTCGAATCAGCGCCGGTCACGCCAAGGCTGCGCTTCAAGGGCCGGCACACTTCACGGCTTCAGCCATTTGGCCAGGTTTTGGAAAATCTTCAAGCCGTCCTGCGAATCATGCGCGGGCAGCGAGGCGCGTTCGGGGTGGGGCATCAGGCCGAGCACCAGGCCGCTTTCGTCGCAGATTCCGGCCACGGCTCCGGGCGAGCCGTTGGGGTTCGCGGGATAATCCAGGGTGGGACGGCCGTTTTCGTCGCCGTAGTAGAAGACGGCGCGCGTTTCTGACGGCGAGTTTGACGCGCCGAGCAGCGGGCGGCCCTCTCCGTGCGCGGTTGGCATCCTCAGAATCTGGCCGTCCAGACCTTCCGTCCATACGCACTTCTGCGCGGAGACGATCAGGCGGATTTTGCGATCTTCAAATCGCGCGGACTGATTCTCAATCAGCGCCATGCCGCGCCGGCCGGGCGTGCGGCCGGGCAGAATCCCCGCCTCCGCCAGCACCTGATAGCCATTGCAGATTCCGAGCAGGGGCTTCTTCGCCTCGAGAAAACGTAGCAATTGGTCGCGCAGGCGGGCCACCAGCATGGTGGCGAAAATTCTTCCCGCGCCCAAATGATCTCCGTAAGAAAATCCTCCGGGAACCACCGCGGCCTGGAAATCATCTAGCTTCGCCGCGCCGTCCATCAGGTCCTTCAGCAGCACCAGCTCTGTCTTGCCGCCCGCCAACTCAATGGCCGCGGCCGTTTCCTCGTGGCAGTTGGTTCCGGGCGCGTAAAGAATGGCGGTCGTCGCCTGGGTCATTTCACCACCTCGCGAAACGTTCGGCTCCAGATTTCCGCCAGTGCTGGAATCGATTCCTGCCAGATGACGGAATCGCCCAGTTGCAAGGTCAAATTCGGTTCAGCCGTGACGCTGCCGAGGAAATAATGCGGGATGTTTTCAGAAACTTCGAAGTCCGCAGCGACCTCCAGCAGGCACGAGCCAATGAACTCGCCGAAAAGGTAGCCGTCGCGGCGGCCGGGCGGGAATTTTGCAAAATCCACCTGCGCGCCCAAGCCCGAGCCTAGCGCGGCTTCGAACAGCCGCAGCAGCAGCCCACCCTCCGCAATGGCCGAGGCGGAAACATAGGCCTCGCGCGCGTGCAGTTTCAGCAAATAGTCCCACTGCGCTTTGATCGAATTCGCATCACCGGGTTCGAACAGGCGGCCGCCGCGCTGCCCGTGCGTGTCCGCGTAAACCGTCCCGCCCAGAGCGTCGGGATCGGCGCGGCCGAGGAGCAGCAGGTGGTTCCCGGCGCGCTTGAATTCCTTGCTCACCGTCGATTTCACGTCGCGGACGCGGCCCATCACCGCTACGGCCAGCGTGGGGGGCACGTCGATTCGCCGGCCTGCCGCTTCAAACGTTCCGGAGCTGGAATCCTTGCCGGAAATGAAAGGCGTGCCGAGCTCCACGGAAAGCTGGGCGATGGCGTCAACCATCTCCACCAGCTCGAAAGCCGTCTCCGGGCGCACGCGCGGCGTGTAAAAGTTGTCGCACAGGACCATTTCGCGATAGTCCGCGCCCGCCGCCACCGCCTTGGTGATGGCTTCCACCATCGCGAGGCGCGCCATGCCGGCGGGGTCGAGTTCGCCATAATAAGGATTGTAGGCCAGCGTTGTAATAATACCCTCGGCCCTGCCCCGCAGGGGCGCGGAAACGTAAATGTTGGTCGGCATCCGGCCCGAAATTCCATACGGCCCCACGGCGGTGCGGCCCTGCACGGTGGAATCGAAGCGCGAGCCCGCCGGGCTTTGGTCGCAGCAGTGATAGTGCGACAATATGTCCGCAATAGCCCTGCTCAAGCCGTTACCGGCGGGTGTGTCCGGAAGTTGTTCAGGCGCTTCCCGGCGGCCCTTTTTGGCAATAGGCGTTAGATCGATTGGGCAGGCGTTCCAAAGGAACGACATCTCCAAATCCACCACCTTTTGACTGCGCCATGTAGCCTCCAGCCGATGCGTGTTCGTGAAGCGTCCGAGAATGCACGAGGCAACTTCGAATCGGCGCAAGATCGCCAGCGCTTCCTGCAATTTTTCCGGCGCCACGGCCATGAGCATTCGCTCCTGCGATTCGGAGAGAAGAATTTCCCACGCCGTCAGGCTTTGATCTTTCAAAGGGACATTGTCCAAATCAATTGCCACACCGGTCTCGGCGCCCATCTCGCCGGCAGCGCATGAAATGCCGCCCGCGCCGAGGTCGGTGATTGACCGAATGCAATCGCGGTCGCGAAGAATTGGAATGGCGGTGGTGAAGCGCCGTTCCGTGATGGGATGCCCGATCTGCACCGCGGCTGATTCCTTTTCCAGAGTGTCGCCGGTCATGGCGGCGGAACTGGCCGTCGCGCCGTGGATTCCATCGCGCCCGGTCGCGCCGCCGAAGAGCACTGCCACGTCATCCGCTCGTGGCACATCTTTCAGCGCATATTTTTTCGGGATCAGTCCCAGCGAATGTCCCAGCGCAAAACACTTGGCATATCCCGGATGGCAGCGATAGACAGGATGCATCATGGGAATGCCCATGGGGTTCGTGTAGTAGCCCGTGGCGCGAATCGATTCCGACACAATCAATCCCGGATGGAGCGCACCCGCCGGCACCTGTTCGTCGGGTAAGCGCGGATCCATCGTTCCCATCACCGTCGTGCCGCCGATGGGATACGCGCCCTTGCCGAAGCCCAGCGTGTCGCGAATCACCCCGCCGTGCTTGGTGGCGATTCCGCCGAAGGGTGCAATCGAGCTGGGGAAATTGTGTGTCTCGCCTTTGAGGGTGACCACCCAATCGTCCACAAAATCCATTCCGCCGGCGTTGTCCGTGAAGGCGGAGACCACGAGCGGGTGACTAATCCGGCGGGTTGCGGCCATGAGCTTTTTCAGCAGCCCGAGACTCTTCCACGTGGTGTGGTAGCAGTGGTCGCTCCAGCTCTGCACCAGGATTTCCATTTC
>JASHTO010000617.1 GCA_030040515.1 Terriglobia bacterium | reverse complement strand
CCCCAAGTGGACCCGGCAATTCTGGCCGGCAGGGGATCGGGGCAATACTTGGGGTGGCCGGATATTAACTCGCCGCCGCGGCCGCGAATGACGATGGTGTACCAGTGGTTCTGGGTTTCGACTTCCAGAACCGCACCCTCGGAAAGGTCATCCAGATAGACGCCTCCCTCAATTTCCGATTGGGCGATATTGCGGTTCACCTCATCACTGAAGCTCGGATGAGGCATGAACGGCTGCGGGTTGAGAACCGTGGCCTTGCTGTTCATTATCCCTGACTCCTTGTTGAATGGCGACGGATCGAAAGGCCTCTCCGAACCGTGACCCTTATTTTAGACCGCTCGCGTCCCAAAGTCAAAACCTAGCAGTGGTACAGATTGAAATCTGAGCGTAGGGGCACCCCTCGCCCTGCGGCCCATAGCCTTCGGGCGACGGGTCGCGGGTGCCCTGCTGATATCGCTGGACCGAAGGGCAGGGACAAGCCCTGCCCCTACGAAATTCAAACTGAACCACTACCCAAAACCTCCCAAGCAGAATATTTGATGTTCTACAAATCGAAAAGGGTTGGTCAAGAATGGTTTCACGCGGCACATCACCCTTATTCTGATCGCCTCTCGGAACCGCAGCACTGTGCCTATCGTATGGCAAGAAGATGACCCACTGAAAGCTGAAGGCGAGGAGAACCGAGATGGCCGAGTCCACGGCGGCATTTCGCTCTGAGCGCTGGAGCGGTGCCACTGTTTGTTTCGCAGCGCTTGCGCTGTTGATGTTTTCAAACGGCCGGTATCCCATTGCCGCGTGCGCGTGGCTTGCGCCCCTCTTCATGCTCCACTTCACCCGCAGGGGTCGGGGAGTCGTGCGCCTGCCGCTCGCCCTTCTGGGTTTAAGCGCCACATTCGGCTGGCAATTTTACGGAATGGCGCCTCTCGAGGGCATCGCCTACGGATTATTTTCTCTGGCGTTCGGGACAACACTCTTTCTTCCTTACGTCGCTGACCGCTACCTGGGCGGACACGCGAAGGGCGTGACCCGCAGCCTGGTGTTTCCGTTGGCGATGGTGGCATCGGAGTGTCTTGCCTCGCTGAATCCCTTTGGAACCTGGGGCTCGATTGCCTATTCGCAATACGAACATCCGGCGCTACTGCAAATCCTGAGCGTCACCGGCCTCTACGGAATCACCTTTTTGATCGGCTGGTTTGCCTCGGCCGCAGATGCGCTTTGGGAGGCCGGTCTTTCCATCCCCAATGCGCGTGGCGAGTGCACGGCCTTCGCGCTCTGCTTCTGCGCCGTGCTGATTTTCGGAGGCGGCCGGTTGGCGCTCCATCCCCCGCAGGCTTCAACCGTGCGCGTCGCTTCTATCACTCGCCCTGATGAGAACCGATTTCCCTATCCGCCAGGTTTGAATCTTAACCGCCGCGTGCGGACGGGAGAGCCACTGACCGATGCGGAGACCGAGCAGTTTCGCCATCGGTCGAATTTGATCGCGGATTTTCTGCTGGGCCGCGCCGACCTTGAGGCGCAAGCCGGCGCAAGGTTCATCACCTTTGGTGAATTCAACTTTCCGGTGCTTAAACCCTTCGCGCCAGAACTGGTCAAGCAGGCCGCTGAGCTTGCCCAGCGGCGCGGCATCTACATCGCCCTGCCCATGGCGGTCTTCAACATTGGGCACAAGCCTGCCGTCGAGGACACATTCGTGCTGATCACACCCACCGGCGAAGTGGGCTGGGAGTATCACAAGACCCGGCTTCCACCGGGTGAGGCTGCGCTTCTCACGCCCAGTCTGGGGAAGCTGCCGGTGATCGAGACGCCTTACGGTAGAGTGGGTGCGGCAGTGGCTTTCGACATGGACTTTCCCCATCTGCTGCTTCAGGCTGGCCGCCAGAGCGCGGACCTGATGCTGGTGCCGGAAAATGAGTATGCAGAAATCGACCCCCTGCACTCGCACATGGCGCTCTATCGGGCGGTCGAAAACGGATTCAACATGCTCTTGCACGCGAGCCAAAGCCTCTCGCTGGCCAGCGATTACCAGGGACGAGTCTACGGGCTGATGGACCATTACCACGCCGCGAACCGGGTGCTGGTGGCGCAACTGCCCACGCGTGGCGTCCGGACGATTTACTCCCGCGGCGGGTTCTTGTTTCCCTGGATTTGCATCGGCGGCCTTTGCCTGATCGGGCTGGCCACGCTGATTCGCGCCATGGCTCGGCGAGGAATTACCCCTTAAATCCGCCCAATCGCGTCCGGTGGTCGTGCCCGACATCTGGCGGGATTTTCCCCAAAACCCGTTTTCGTGGGCAAATTCCACGCTCGTTCATCTCCTGGTGCTCACCCTGCTCCTGCTGCCCTTTGCGATCAAGGGCGTGCTGCATCCGGTTCCGATTCCCAAGAAGATATTGAGCCTGACTCCCCTCGTGTTCACCCCTCCGGAACTCCACGGCAAGGCCGAGGCGACTTACGGTGGGGGAGGCAGCGGCATGCAAGTTCCACGCCCCGCCACACGCGGAGCTCTTCCGCCATTCTCCCGCGTGCAGATCGCTCCGCCCTTGGCCGTAATTCCATCCGTCTCGCCGGCGATGTCCGCGCCTGCGACCTTACTCGGTCCCCAACATCCGCGTCGCGAAGCCCCTGGCAATGGGCCTGGATGAAGAAGCGGTGAAAACGGTAAGCACCTGGAAACTTAAACCGTCGCTCCGCCAAGGCGTACCTGTGCCCGTGCAAGTTGAGGTGGAAGTCAGCTTCCGATTGTTTTAGTAGAGTTGAAGCCCGGTGAAGGCAAGTTGCCGAAAATCTCGATCCAATGAAAAAAGAGTTGCGCCGAATTCCAGCGCCACTGCGGCAATCAGGGTATCTACGATGGAGACGGTAGTGCCGCGCGCCCGCGCCTGCCGCGATATCCGTGCTGCCTCCAGATAAGTGGCGAAGCCGCTGGGCTCGATCAATGGCCAACGCGAGAGCAGGTTTGCCACGGGTTCCACGCCCCGCCGGAGCCCCTGCAAGACCTCAATGACCACCAAGCCGGTGAGAACCAGTGGCGCGTTCGATTGAATCAATCTCTCCAGCTCGTCGCCGGCTTGCCCGCGGGAAGAGTTGAAAAAATCGATCCACACAGAGGTATCAACCAGAATCAAGCGCGGTTTCTCCGCAGGGCCTTCAAATCCCCTCTCCAAAGCCCACTGCCACGATAGAGCAAAATCACTTTCCGCGCTTCGCTTTGCACCAGCGCTTCGAGCGCCCGGTGGACAATTTCGCGTTTGGTATGCAAGCGGGTTAACTTGCGGGCTTGGGCGAGTAAGCGATCGTCAATATTGATGTTGGTTCGCATACACATATTCTACACCACAATGGTGTACGCCGGCAATCATGGGGATTGAGGTTGGAACTCCCGACATCGATGCTGCTCACGCCGGCGCAACTTCGGTGTATTCGAGTGTGAGCAGGGCTTTGCACGCCGCGCAGACGAATTGCGGCGGCGGTCCGACGTTCACAATCGCAAAAACCTTCGGCTCGTGGCAGCGCGCGCAGGGCGCCGTGGGCGCGCTCGGATCCGGATCCAGTGGAACTTCAAAATTCTCCGTAACTTCTCCCACCCGCGTGGTCTCCAGTTCAAACGTCGTGTAGCAATGGTTGCAGACGTGGTTGTAGCAGCACTCCGGCTTGCAGGAATAGAGCACGTCCGAGGAGCCACATTGCGGGCAGGCAACGGAAATCGGTGCGAGCGTCATGGTGAGTTCAGAATGGCGCAGGCACGCCAACTGTGTCAAGAAAAGCAGGTGGTGGATGGCAGGTGGCATGTAGGGGTTCTTCCCCACCTGCCACCTACAATCTCCCACCTGCCGCTCTTTTCCTCTTGTCACATCTTCACCTGAGCCTGAAAATACGCCCAGATGAGCAAAATGAGCTCCCTGAGAACTTACTGGACCTTTTCCCGGCCCTTCACGCTGGTTCCGCCGATGACCGGAATTTTTTCCGGCGCGCTGCTGGGCTATGGCGCAACGCACGCGCGTCTAAATGTAGTCCCTGTGGGATTGGCAGTGCTGGCGGCGGGCGTTCTGAATGCCGCATCGAACGGCCTGAACCAGATCTGCGACCTCACCAACGATCGCATCAACAAACCGCACCGGCCCCTTCCCTCGGGCGCGCTCACGATTCGCCAGGCGTGGGTTTTCAGCGCCGCGGCTTACGTTCTGGCGCTGGCGATGGTGTGGGTGGTGAATCTCCAAACTTTCGTGATCTATGTCATTGCAGCAGTCTCCACTTTCGCGTACTCCGCGCCCCCGGTGCGATTGAAGCGCCATCCCATCGGATCAAATTTGATCATTGCGCTCATTCGCGGGTGCCTCCTGAAAGTTGCGGGTTGGGCGGCAGTCGCCACGGTGCTGAGCTCCATTGAGCCGTGGTACATCGGGTCGATTTATCTGGTATTTCTGCTGGGCGCGACGACTACCAAGGATTTCGCCGACATCGAAGGCGACCGCGCGGCCGGCTGCATCACCCTGCCGGTAAAGCTCGGCGCCACGTGGAGCGCCCGCGCCATCACGCCCTCGTTCATTCTGCCCTGGCTGATGCTACCGCTCGGGCTTGCCCTGCACGTGCTGAGCGGTAATCCCGCGGCCATCATGGTGCTGAGCGTCATCATGCTCGTCTGGGGCGGCTACGTCGCTTACCTGATTAACAAGGATCCGCACCGGCTGGTTACCGAGGGCGAAAACCATCCCTCCTGGCACCACATGTATATCATGATGATGGTTGGCCATTTGGGCCTGGCGGGGGCATACTTGATTCGCTAAAGCCATGCTTCTCTTGACCGGCGCAACAGGTTATCTCGGCTCCGCAATCGCCCGCGAACTCCTCGCGCGAGGCGAACGATTTCGCGTGCTGGCGCGCGAAGCGAGCCGCCTGGAATTCAACCCCGCCGTGAGCCCCTGCGAAGTCGTGATCGGTGATTTGTGCGATCTCGACGCCGTCCGCCGGGCGCTCCAGGGCGTTGACGCAGTGATTCACACTGCCGCGCTCGTCAAGATGTGGGTACGCGACCGGAGCGAATTCACTCGCGTCAACGTGGATGGCTTGCGGACCCTGCTCGAAGCCGCTGAACAAGCGGGTGTGAAGAAGGTGGTGTACACGTCCTCGTTCATCGCGCTCGGCCCCTCCGCGGATGTAAACGCGGGCGAAAGCTTGCGCCACGCCGGGCCATTCTCCGATGCCTATGAGGAATCGAAGGCGCACGCGCTTGCGTGGCTGCGCGCGGAGGCGCAGCGCCGCTTTCCCGTGATTATCACCTTTCCCGGAGTCATTTACGGTCCCGGACCCCGTACCGAGGGCAACTTGATGGGCGGACTGATCGATCAGTACCTCGCCGGAAAATTCCCGGGCTTGTTGGGTTCAGGAAACCAGCGTTGGAGCTTCGCGTTTCTGCCGGAGGTGGCCGCCGCGCACCTGGCCGCGCTCGAAAAAGGCCAGCCGGGAGAAGAATATCTCGTGGGCGGCGACAATCGCTCACTGAACGATTTTTTCCGGCTGCTCGCGGATTTCACCAAGGTTCGAAACAAAGTGTGGCATCTTCCTTTTGCCCTTGGGAAAATCGGCGGCGCAATGGAATTGGCGCGCGCTCGGTGGTCCCAGCACACGCCGCAGCTTACTCCCGGCGTGGTTGAGATTTTCAGGCACGATTGGGTCTACTCGAGCGCCAAAGCGGTTCGCGACCTGGGATATCGCGTTGTACCGCTGGAAGAAGGCTTGCTCAAGACGCTCAGGGGGATGTCACCTCCCGCAATTTCTGAATGAATTCGGAAAGGTGCTTGCCGAATTGATCTGAACCAAGGAAATTTCCCGGTTTCGAGGTCCATGCCCGAAATCAGCACAGCCGTTGCACCCCCGCGCACGCCGCTGCTCTCCACGCGGAAAATCGTCCACATGTCAATGCTGATTTTCGCCTTCCTGCTGCCCTATCTCACCTGGCAGCAGGCCGCAGGGTGCGCGCTGCTGGCGCTGCTCTTTAATGTTGTGGTCCTGCCACGCATGGGGGCGGATTTCAGAAAGAGCCCGGTGAGCGCACCTGACGCGGG
>JASHTO010000616.1 GCA_030040515.1 Terriglobia bacterium | reverse complement strand
TGCGAAAATATTTGTGAACGTCTTCGGCATAGGGCAGCACATCGGGTGCGCCGGCAATATCGCCAAGTGCCCTCGCGGGCGTGGGGACGGTATTGGACGCGGGCAAATAATCGGTGAGCGGCGAATTCAAGGCTGAGGCGGTGGTGTACTTGCGAATCTGCTCCGTGTAGGACTCGTCGATGGGCTGGTGTGGATCTCGCGCAAAGGTTTCAGAACCCTGGGCTTGAATCGGAGCGGGTGCGAAGGCCACTGCCATCAGGCAATGCGCGAGGAAGCGAAAAACAATTGTTCGGTGCGGATGAGCACAAGTCATCGAGAGCTCCGGTAATGCGCACAGTTTGAAATTTCGGCGTAGGGGCACCCCTTGCGGATGCCCTGGCCATAGCGTTTCCATGGCGGCGAGCAGGCACGACCCGTCGCCCGAAGGCTTTGGGTCGCAGGGCGAGGCCTGCCCCTACGTACAGGGTTGTGCAGGATATATCGGTTTTGGCCAAGGTCGGTAGGGGTTTTTGGAGCGCCGGGAATGCATGCCCAATGGGCGGGAATAATTCAGGCTGGCTATCCGGCGGAAGCGCGTTTCGCGCCGGAAACCTGCGCCTCAAGCTCAGCGATATCGAGCACAATCACCTTTCGGCGCTCCAGGCGAATGATGCCGCGGTCGACGAAGCGCCGCAAGTTGCGCGAAACCAGGTCGCGCACGGTGCCGATTTCCGCACCGATTTCCTGGTTGGTCTCTTCCAAAGGAAACTCGATGCCGCGCCGCGTCCGCACGCCTTGCTTCAGAGCCCGGTCGCGCAGGAACCGCGCCAGACGGTGGCTGACCTCTTTGAGAGAAAGTTCCTCCACCAAGCTAGTGAGATAGCGGAAGCGCCAGGCCAGTGAGCGGATTACCGCGAAGGCAACTTCGGAGTTTTGCTGGCACAATTCCAAAAACTCCCGCTTGGGAAGGAAGAGCAGGCTGGAATCCTCGGCGGCAAGGGCGGAAGCCGGAAAGGTTCCGCCATCGAAGACGCTCAGTTCGCCCACGGTCGAGCCCGCGCGCTCAATCACCAGCACCTGTTCACGGCCGTTTTCGGCCATCTTGAAGAGTTTGATCGCGCCGGACTGAACGACAAACAGACCCTCGCAGGGGTCGCCCTCCGCCATCAGAATTTCATCCTTCAGGATTCGCCGCACCACACAGTGGCCGGCGAGGATTTTCAGTTCCTCCTTGGGCAAAACGGCAAAAAACGAGACCCGGCGTAGCGTCTCAACGGCGTCCAGAGCGGGACTCGCCATCGTCTTGAATTCGGCTGGCGGCATGACGCGGGACACTACCTCCCTCTTGGATACCTGCGAGAATTGGAACAGATCAGCTTATCAAAACCACTGCGGGAAGGCACGACTTAAGTCATCGCACTGTGCACCCTGCGAGCATAAGCTGGCTTGCAAAGAGGGCAACAACGAATCCAGAAAAGGGCCCTCTTGGAGGAAGCTGCATGGCGTATATCATCGCTGAACCCTGCGTCAACACCAAAGACACCGCCTGCGTCGACGTGTGTCCGGTAGACTGCATCCACCCCAGGAAAGACGAAGGGAACTTCGCCGACCACACGATGCTCTACATCGACCCGGTGGAATGCATCGACTGCGGCGCGTGCGTGCCCGTTTGCCCTGTCTCCGCCATTTTTCCCTTGGACGACCTGCCGGAAAAGTGGAAGAACTATACCGAACTCAATGCGCAGTACTACCAGAAGTGATGACTGGAATTGGCGATTCTGTAGCGGCGGTCAATCGACCGTCGCAAGGGCATATCTGTCAACCGACGGACATGCCCGCAGAATTCGACACTCATAGAGCACCGCTACAGCCAGGTTCGAAGGGTTCCCGCCTCCTAACTTCAAACTGGGGCACCATCGATCTCAATTTCGGGTTGACCCGTCCATCCTCGGAAAAGTAGAATTCCAAGGGGCCCCTCCGTAAGCAAAGGGGTGGGCGCATACGCCCGCCAACCCTAGATTCAGGAAGGGAAGGTCTTGACCAAGCGACGGCTGAGCTTAATTTTCAGCGCGTTGATTCTGATGAATGGTTGTGCGACCACTGAGCAGCATACGGCGGTCGTGAAGGCGCCCCCTCCTCCGCCTCAGGCTCTACCCGTAAAAACCACGCCATCCATTCTCCCCGCTGAGCTCGCTCCCGCGCCCGATGCCATCGATGTGCTGGTAAAGCAGGTTGACGGCCTCTACACCAAGGGTATGAGCGATTACCAGGCGGGAAACCTGGAAGAATCCAAGCAGGAGTTTGACCAGGCTCTCTCCACCTTGCTCGAATCCGGCCTGGACATCCGGGGCGACGAGCGACTCAGCTCTGAATTCGACAAAGTGGAGGAGAACGTCTACACCGCGGAGGCTGCTTCGCTCGAGCGCGGTGACTCCCTCAGCCTGCACAACAATGAGCCCGCTCCTCTCGATTCCTTTTCCGGCCTCACCTTCCCCGTTGATCCCCGCACCCAGCAGCGCGCGCGCGAGGAATTGCAATCGGTGCACTCCGATTTACCGCTGGTCTCCAACGATTCCGTCGATGGCGTGATGAGTTACATTGAGAGCCACCGGCGCGGCTACATTGACACTGTCCTGCGCGGCGCGGGGAAGTATGGGCAAATCATCAGCGAGGCCTTGCACAAGGAGGGCTTGCCCCAGGACCTCATCTATCTCGCCGCGGGTGAAAGCGCCTTCAATCCCCTGGCGGTCTCCAACCGGCAATGCGTGGGCATTTGGCAGTTCTCTGCGGGGACCGGCTCTCTCTACGGCCTGAAAATAAATCGCTGGGTGGACGAGCGTAAGGACCCGGTGAAATCCACGCAAGCCGCCGTGCGCCATTTGAAGGATCTCTACCAAACTTTTGGCGACTGGTTTCTGGTGATGGCGGCCTACGACAGCGGCGCCGGGAACGTGCAGCGCGCCATTGAGAGGACCGGGTACGCCGATTATTGGGAGCTGCGCAGCCGGCACGCCTTGCTGGCGGAGACCGAAAACTACGTTCCCATTTTCCTGGCCACAGCGCTGATCGCCAAGGACCCCAAGGCTTACGGATTTGATGTGCCGCCCGACCCGCCGCTGGCCATCGATGAGGTCACGGTTGCGACTCCCACGGATTTGCGCCTGGTTGCTGAACTCGTGGACCACCCGGTCGAGGATCTGGTGAAGCTGAATCCCAGCTTGCTGCGCTGGACGACTCCCGGCAACGACCCGGCCTTCGTCTTGAATCTTCCCGCGGGCACCAAGGATCAGTTCGAGCAGACCATTGCCTTGATTCCCCCGGAAAAGCGAATCTGGTGGCGCGCGCACAAAGTGTTGCAGGGCGATACCCTGTCTGGAATCGCCGCGCAATTTCGCATCACCACCGCGTCCTTGGCCCAGGCCAATCATCTCGCGGTCAGCTCATCACTTGAACCGGGAGCACACCTAGTTGTTCCCCTGGCGGCCGGCAACGAAGTGACCCTGGCTCGCGTTCGCGAGCCGGCTTCCTATCGGCTCGTCCATTACCGGGTGCGTTGGGGTGACACGGTTGATCTGATCGCCGATCGCTTCGACGTGACTCCCTACCAGATCCGGCGCTGGAATGGCTTGGTCTCCTCGAAGCTGGAGGTGGGAAGGACATTGCGACTTTACGTGGGATCTCGAGGCAGTGCGGCCCAGCAGACTTTGCCCGCACGCTCGGAACCTCATCCCGTCCACCCCCCCGCGCATACGGCGACTGCCCAGAAGAGCACCGCGACCCAAGGAAATCACCCCGCCCCGGCAACCGCCGCAAAAGACCCAAAGCCCCCCCAATAAAACATTTCTAATTGCTCTTGACAGGATGATGCGGCTGGTATACATCTGCCCCAACCACAAGTTTTCTTAAGGCTCGGTGGGAAGCCAATTTTGAATGGCGCCGAACGGCCGGGCGGAAAAAACGACAGGAGGAGGGTTGCATGGCCTTCGATGATGAAAGTGAACGCGGAGATGAGCTCGAGGATTTCGGTGAAGAACTCTCCTCCGATTACAAGGAAGAAACGGAAGAGAGTCTGGGAGACGAGGGAGAGGAGGTCGAGGAGGAGGTTTCCTTTGAGGTAGAGGAAACGGTGGCCCCGGCTGCGGAGCCTGCGCCCGCAGCGGAGGCGCCCCCCGCGACCGCTGCGCCCGCGGCCCCCAGAAAAGCCCCGGCGAAGAAGAAGCCGGCAAAAAAAGCTGCACCCAAGGCGAAGAAACCGGCGAAAAAGGCCGCCAAGAAACCGGCCAAGAAGAAGCCGGCAAAAAAAGCCACGAAATCCGCCAAGAAGCCGAAACGGCGGCGCTAATTGCGCTTCCCTGTGTGGGGGGATGGTATGAGTTTTGCCCCCTCGCGCTGCTTTGGCCTAAGTTGGCCACACAAAATAATGCGCATAATTCCTGTCCACAGGCAGGGGTAGCCATGGTCAGGGCCTTTCTGACCGTGGGTTGGTGAGTCGTGGACAAGCACCCGCGCTGCGAGTTGACCGTGGCTACCCCGGCGTGCTGTACAATTCAGCGCGTTATTTTGTGTGCCAACTTAGAGGGCTCGCGCCGTTCAGACACGGATTGAGATGCAATCGCCGCCCGCGGAACCCTGCGTCAAATCCCCGCGAGCGGACGAATGCCGGAATTCCGCCGGCGCCGGGCAAAGGTTTGGCCTGCGAGGGAGTGTGCGTGCAAAGGCTCCGCACGTTTCCGGAAGTTTCTGCCGCTCCGCCTAAGCGTTTGGGCAGCACTCCTGACGCGCGCGTTCTCGCCAACAAAATGCTGGCCTCTCGCCTAGCCCAACGCATCGGCCTGCCCGTTGCCACCCCGACATTTGTGGAGGTTCCCGGTTCCCTGCTGGATAGTTTTGGCGTTTGAGATTGGCGAGCCGATTCTCCCCGGCACGCAATTCGGCTCGCGCTTCCCGGGCATTCCCAATGAAACCGTGGTGGCGGATTCCCTTCCGGATCGTCTTCTCCGTTGCGTCCAGAAGCTGAGCGCCGCCTTCCTCGGTGCCTTTACCTTTGACAAGTGGACCTACAACCGCGACGGCCGCCCAGTGATCTTCCACCGCCCCGCGGAAGAATGAAGGTGCATCCGGGGATGTTAATGAAAACAAAGGAGCGGGTATGAGGATGCCGTCTCGACCCGGCCGATCTAGGCGACTTTTGGGGGGTGTGCCCTTAGTCGCCACAGATTTGCTTCAAAACTCCCTATTGTGGGAGGAGTTTAACGCAGCGGCGGCCTTACCCGCCAGCCGATGGACCGCTTAGCGAGGTGAACTCGCCGCTACGAATTGGGGCTGCATCACTGCCTTAACCTTGGATTACCAAAGAAGTTGTTGAAAAGACAGGAAGTAACCCGAAGCTCGGGGGTAGCGTTTTGGATATCGTGGTCTAGGTATTTGAAGGTGGCAATACTGCGGCTGCAAGATGGCTTGCAACTCGACCAATGGCTGCGGCTTATGGCAACAAAATTGCCTAGCCATTTGCACAGTATTTCCGATTCGGGGGAACGATTTGCGCATGACTAGGAAGAAGGACTCATGCTATTGTTTGGAAATGCCGAAGTAAGAGCTTAGCCGTCTTCGCGATGGCAAAGCTAGTAGGACGCATCAGTGCCAATACAAACTCACTCTACTCCGGCAATGAGCCAGGACAAAAGCCAGCTCAAGACTCAAGGGCTGGCGTTTGGACAAGCCTTCCAGACTGTCTTCAAAATCAGCAGCATGTACTCCGTGGATCACCCGGCGGCGGAGAAATCCGTACAGCATAGCTGGGACCTGCTGGCACCGCTGCTCAAGCAGACCGGCCAATTCACATTTGGCTTTATGAATCAACGCGTTCTGCTGAACAACAGCCTCACCACCCAATCCAACATCACCCATTTGGAAGTCGAGTTTGCCAAGCGGGAGATCGCTGCGATCACCTTTCAAGCCGGGGTGACGCTGAAGGACTATAAACGCGCCCTGGCGGTGCTCAGTACCCGCCCTGCGGTTATCCAGGAGCGGGGTGGAATCCAGAAATTTCTGGTTGCCAATCCCATCGAAGGGGTGCGCATTTCGGCCGCCGTAAAACCCAAGGAAGACGAAAGCGGCATGATCGACGTGGGGATGGATATGAATTCCTACCTCACGGCCAAGGCAATTCTGGCCCCGGAATCGGGTGGAGGAGCAGCGGCCTTGGACATGCTGATTGAGGCGGCAGGGCTTAAAAAGACGCAGGGGGTGGGTGAAAACCCGCAGGAGTTGGCCGCCATGGCCGCCCTAGCTACGCGCAATACCGTGGCCAACCCTGAGGGTGACCTCACTGAGATGCTTTCGGCCATGGCGCAATTGCTTTCCGGCATGAGTCCGGATTCCCTGCTTGCTTCTTTGCCCCCAAAAAAGCAGGCGGAACTGCGCGGCCAGCCCACCAATGAGATTGCGGCGGACTTGATGGAAGATGCCGTCGCCGGCTGGGCCACCGAGCGGCTGGAGACGGCAGCCAAGGTCGGAAGTTCCGGCTTCGCCGTTGGCCCTGGAAGCCCCGGCGTCGTTGACCGGGACGTCCTCCAGGGGTTAATGCGCGGGCTGAAGGCCACGCGCATCGCCGAGCGTCTGCTGCAAAAACTGGGCCAGTTCATCGAGCAGGCCAACCTGCCCAAAGAAGTCTTTGAACGCATCCGCCGGGAAGTCGTCTGGTTTACCCTTTCGCCTGAAAACAAACATTCCGAACTTCTAAGACTGGAGCGTTTCACGCCCCAGGATTTCACCCGCCTCGTTCAATATGTGCAAGACGCGATGGGCGAGGGAAAGGTCTCCGAAGCGACGGAGACTTCCATGCACTACTTCTCCACCTGGGAAAAAGCTCCCTCCTCCGTGCGCGCGGAAGAATTGAGGCGCACGCCGGATCTACTGCATGCCCTGGCGAGTGTGCAGACCGTTCCCCTGATGCACACGCTGGCGGAGCCGCTCCTGCGGGAAATTATGGATGATACCCACCTGCATTGGCCATCCCACAATGAGGCGACCCACTGCTTGTCCATCGTCGCGCAGAATGCCGGCCGCTTTGAAGACTTCGAGTTTATTCATAAGATTGCTTCGGACCTGAAGCGCTTCATGGCCCGGCGCCCCGGCCGACATAACGACTGCTGCGGGCAGGCGCTGGCCGCGTTGCTCACTCCGGAAGCCCTGGACAGGCTGATTGACTCGTTCCTGCAAAGGCGTAGTGATGCCGCCTGGGTGCACACCGCGACTTCGCTGCTCACCATCGTCGGACCCTTGGGCGCGGAGGCAGCCCACCGGCGCCTGGATGAGGAACCCGTCGCTTCCAACCGCCTTCCCTTGGTGCGTTTAATCCGCGGGATGGGGCATGCTGCCATTGAGGCTACGCTCAAGCGGCTATCCAGCCCCAACTGGGAGTCGGTGCGCAGCGCCGCCTATATCCTGGGCGACTTGGGCGATCCTGAACTTCCCACGCATCTGCGCGGGGCGCTCCGTCATGTGCAGTTCGAAGTGCAGCAGGCCGCCGTTACGGCGATTCTGAAGAGCAATGTCGCGGGGCGAAGCGAAGTTCTGGCGGAAGCCTTGCCGCACCTCCAGGCCGGCGTCCTGGAAATGGCGCTGGATGAATTGACCGTGATGAAGGACCCGGCAAGCGTCCAGCATTTAGAGGCACTGGTGCTGAGCAAGAAGGAGTTTAAGGGCGGTGTGCTGGAAAAAGCCGTGATTGCCCTCGGCGCCGTGCCTTCCGACCGCGCCGCCGAGGCTCTTTACAAGGTGATTGCGGATGTGGCACAACCATTGCCGGTCCGTCGCGCGGCGCTCGGTGGATTGTACAACCACGCCTCAGCCAAGGCGGGGGGGTTGGTCTCGAAGCTCTCGAACCTGCCGCCCAATGATCCCTTGGCAGCCGAGGTAAGCTGGAATTTCCCGACGAGGTAGAGGCGTGGATATCGGGAATCACGGATCTTTGCGTACTGCTTTGGACGCACCTTCGAACATCGTGGCGGCCCCTCAGGGAGAGGGTCAACGAGTAATGCGGATATTTGACCGAGTTCGACTCCAGGATATTGATCGCCGCAACTGGCAGCTTTGGGGGCTGGCGATTGTGATGATCATCATCCTGGCGGTCGGGCTGGCCCTGTACATGTACGCGCTTGCTTCCGAAGGTGGTTTCTGGTTGACGGAACGTACCGCCGAGGAAGGAATCATCGCCTTCTGCGCGCTCGCCGTGCTCTTCGCCGTTTATCTGGTTGACCGGCTCATCGTCATCGCGCGCCTGCGCAGGGAATTAAGCGAAGAAAGAAAGCGCAACCTGGAACTGCGCGCGCAAAGCAACAAGGAACTGCTGGAAACCCTCTTCGGTCCCAACCAGTTTTGCGACCGGCTGGCTCTCCAACTCCAGCGCGCCACCAAGAGCCGGCAGCCCCTCTCCGGACTGACCATTTCGCTGGAGGTTTCGCAGGATATTTCCGAGGGCGAAGAGATTTACTCCGCCTTCGGTGAAGCCGTGAAGGCCATGATGATCAAACTGCGCGGCGAGGATTCCATCTACCAGTTTTCCTCCGGCGTGTTTGGCCTTCTGCTCCCCTCCACGGGCTCGGAGCTTGCCCGCAGCGTCGCCGTGCGCGTCGCTGATGCCTTGTACGAGGCCATGGGCGTCAGCAAGCGTTATTCCTTCGATATCCGCGTCACCAGCTTCCCCGATCACGCCAAGAATGCCGACGAAATGGAAAGGCTGATGCGTCAGCCGGTTGGCCGGTAACGGACCAACCCCATGCGCAAACTGCACTCGCCGGCGATTTCGGAGGAAGAACTCTCACCACAGAGAATACAGAGACGCACAGAGGAGCCTATCTCGTGAACCTCTGTGCGCTCTGTGGTGAAAGCTCTTCCTGGGTTGCGGCACGGCTCCGCTATGACCAATTGGGCGGAGGAGTGAGGGGTCGTGACGCCCATGATTTGCGCGCGCGGAGGACTGAAGTCAGCGGTTTCATTTCCCCAATTCCCCTTCCGAGGAGTTGGCCAGCAACTCGGCCAGCGTCTGATTGCGGAAATGAGAGGCGAGATTGCTCGCGAGCAGCGGATCATTCTTCGCCCCGGCCATGGCCAGGCGGGCGTGCTCGCGATGGTCGCGCTCCGGCCCGGAAAGGGTGATGAGCGCCGCCGCGAATTCCATTTCCGCATCCGGCCCACGCAGGCCGAGGGCTTTCTTCACCCAGCCGTAACCATCCAGCCCGGTGGCGGGATTGGGCCCGCCTCGGCCCAGCCATTGTTTGTAGGTCTCGACGAGGTAACCGGCGTCAAACCACGCCAGGGCATCGGGGCGGCCTGCCGCGTCGGACTTCGCTGCACGGTCGCGGAGCCGCGCAAGCAAGTTTTGCGCAACTTGCGGGTCTTGCCGCGCGTAAATCGTGGCGCGCCGCAGCGTCTCCATGCGCGCGAGCACTGGGGCATTCGAGTCCAGAATGGCCAGCGTGTCGCGAGTGAGGTTTTTCAGGTCGTAGCCCGAGGCCGACACGTTATTCCAATTCACCATGGGTAGCGATTTCGCCGGGCCGATTTCAAAGGGGTGGCAAATCAAAGGCGGGCCGGCTTGAGCGGCGGCTGCAATCGAAAGTAGAACGGCGGCCACGGCGATAATGCGTCGTGCAATTTCTCCTGGGCGCATGGTCAAATCCTCCTCGATGAAGTTTGATCTTGCGCTGATAAAGACGCTGAGGATGGACACGGTGTTAACACGGGTTGGGAATTGATGATGGCGATTCGAGAGAGAGGTTCGAGGGCGAGCCTGTGGATATTGATGTGCGATGGATGCAAAAAGGCGACGCTCATAGAGCGCCGCTACAATGAAGCGACGTGCAACGCATCGGTTGATTCGGTTCTACTTTTCGCTGGAGGACGCAGTAGCTGCCCAGGCCCGCTCCCAGTGCCGCCAAACGGTGATGTCGTCAAAACCGAGGGAGTTCCACCACAAGTCCAGCATCGGCTGGTCGAGTCGAAGCACGCCTTCCCTCGTCGCTCCGGCAGGAAGAGGCGCAAGGGCGCTGAGGCGGTCGAAAACCATCGCTCGTTGCCCGCTATCGACGCGCGAAAGCAGATGCCACAGAGTAAGCGCGTCCTGCCGGCGCGCTTCGCTGAGCACAATATCCAGGTCGCCGACGCGCTGCTGCGCGGTGACGTCTTCAAAATCCCATCTCGCCAAGGCCGCGCGAAACTTTGTGGAGCCGTCCTCGAAGTACGGCGTGCCAGGACCGACCTTCGGCCGCGTGGCGCAGGCGGCGCCCGCGGGAATGAACGACTCGTGGCCATCGAGCTTGAAACCCACCCACCCCATCGTCGTGCGCACGAGGCCGGCGCCGGAATTATCTACCTGCAAGGTGTAGGCGCAGCCCAAGTCAACGGTCATGGCCGAGGGTGTGTCAACCACAAAGTGACCGGGCGGAGCCCAGATTCGCGCGTGAATCATTCCGCGGTCAAGAGCCACACGTTCGAGGTCCTGACCCATATTCAGCAAGCGAAGGCGCGTGCCGGGCTCGACTTCAATCTCTCCCACGTTTTCCGCGCTCAAGCTGGCGCGCGATTGAGAGTCGGTTTCAAGAGTTTGCCCGATATGAAAGACGCCGGATTTGTTGGGGCCAAGAGACCGTTGCCCAATGCGCGGCGCTCCGCCGAGGCTCAACACATCCCAACCAGGCCCCGAAACCGGGGTCGGTCTATTGCTTCTCAGGAGACCAAGCGTGACCACTATCGCGACGAGCACCGTGGCTGTGGCGGCCAGCACAGGCACCGGGTGCAGCCAGGCGCAGAAGAAGGGCGCGCGTTTTTCCGGAACAATCTCCGGAAAGATCGGAGCCGGACCTCGATGCTGGAACTTCGAGAGGTGCTTTTCCAGCCGCTGGATTTCCGCATCCGGCTCGCCGGACTTATCCCACAAGTAATCGCCCTGGCCGCCAAATCTCTCGCGCAGCTTTCTCTCGTGCTCAATGCCCATACTCACGAATTCTCCTGTCCCCAACGATTGCCGGGATCGGAATTCAGCTTTTCGCGGAGCAGTTGCATGCCGCGATGCAGGTTGCCGCGCACGGAGCCGTGCGTCATCCCGGTGCGTGCGGCGATCTCCGGGCCGGTCATGTTCTCGACGAGGCGCAGGATCAATGTTTCGCGGTAGGCCTCGGGAAGTCTGCGAATAGCGTCCAAAATGAACAGACCTTGAGGGTCGGCGGTGGCACTGCCGGACTCATGCTC
>JASHTO010000615.1 GCA_030040515.1 Terriglobia bacterium | reverse complement strand
TCACGTGACCGTGAGTTATCGCAGCCAGGATACGGCTTCGCCCTCCAGCCCGCCCTCGGAGGTGAAGGAAGCGATCATCCACGTAGGCGGCAAGCAAACCGTCGAGGCATTTACTGAGAACCTGCGCGGTGCCAAGACCGGGGAAGTGAAGGAATTCCCGGTCACTTACCCGACCGATTTTCCGCAAAAAAGCCTGGCAGGCAAGACTTACGGTTACCGGGTGGAGGTTCAAAGCATCAAAAAGAAGGTGGTGCCTGCCGCCGACGACGAGCTTGCCAAATCGGTGAGCGAGTTCTCGACCCTGGAGGAGTTGCGCGACAAGCTGCGGCAAGGCCTTAAAGAAAACGCCCAGCGAAAGGCGGAAAATGCCACCCAGCAGAGGCTGGCGGAGAAACTTCTGGAAGCGCACACGTTCCCCGTACCCGAGTTGCTTGTGGAAGCCCAAATGGACCGGAAAATCGAGCGAACCCTGGGTCAACTGCTGGCGCAAGGCATCGATCCCCGCGAAACGCAGGTGGATTGGAGGAAAATCCGCGAGGATTTGCGGCCCGAAGCCGAAAAGGAAGTGAGCGTGGCCCTGGTGCTGAACCGCATTGCCGACGCCGAGAAGATCGAGCTGACGGAAGAGGAAGTGGACAATGTCATCCGGGAAATGGCGAAGGAGCGCCACATCACCGCGGCGGAATTAAAGACGCGCTTGACACGCGACGGAAAGCTGGATACACTGAAATATACTCGCCGAAACCAGAAAGCGCTGGACTTCGTATACCGCAACGCGAAAATCAACCGGAAAAGTGCGTGAGTTATCTGCGGGGGGGCAGTGAGCCCGCGATTGAGAGAATGAACAACCAGCCGAACATGACGCTGATTCCCATGGTGGTGGAGCAGACCAACCGTGGCGAGCGCGCGTATGACATCTATTCGCGCCTTCTGCGTGACAACATCATCTTCATCGGAACGCCGATTGACGATAATGTTGCCAATCTGGTGACCGCGCAATTGCTTTTCCTGGAAGCCGAGGACCCGGAAAAGGACGTTTCCCTTTACATCAACTCCCCGGGGGGCGTGGTGACGGCGGGGATGGCGATTTACGACACGATGCAATTCATTCGCCCGGACGTTGCCACCATCTGCATCGGGCAGGCCGCCAGCATTGCCGCGTTGTTGCTGGCGGCGGGCACGCCCAACAAGCGTTACGCTCTGCCCAATGCCCGCGTGCTGATTCACCAGCCGACCATCGGCGGGCTCTCCGGGCAGGCGACCGACATTGATATTCATGCCCGCGAAATTCTGCGCATTCGCGCCAGTCTCAACGAAATCATGGGAAAGCATACGAACCAGCCGATAGAAAAGATCGAGCGGGACGTGGAACGTGATTTCTGGATGAGCGCCCAGCAAGCCCATGAATACGGCATCATCGATGAAATCATTTACAAGCACAAGTAGACCACGGAGATGAACTTGAAACGCCCTGGTACCGAGGATTTGCTCCAGTGCTCCTTTTGCCAGAAGCCTCAGGACGCCGTCGCAAAATTAATCTCTTCGCCCGGCGACCATGCACGAGCGTACATCTGCGACGAATGCGTAGCTGTGTGCAACAGCATTCTGGAGGAGGACCGCGGCGACCGCATGCCGACGGCGCAAGCCAAGCTGCCCCGTCCTGCCGAAATCAAGACGTTTCTCGATCAATACGTGGTGGGGCAGGAAAAGGCCAAGAAGAAACTGGCGGTGGCGGTTTACAACCACTACAAGCGCCACATTCTGACGCGCATTCGCAGTGATGTGGAGCTGACCAAGTCGAACATCCTGCTGATCGGCCCGACGGGCACGGGCAAAACCCTTCTGGCTCAGACTCTGGCGCGTGTGCTGGAGGTGCCCTTCGCCATCGCCGACGCCACCACGCTGACCGAGGCCGGATACGTCGGCGAGGACGTGGAAAATATCATCCTCAAGCTCCTGCAAAACGCCGCCGGCGACGTGCAGCGGGCTCAGCAGGGAATCATCTACATCGACGAGATCGACAAGATCGCCAAGAAAGATGAAAACCCTTCCATCACCCGCGATGTTTCGGGCGAAGGCGTGCAGCAGGCGCTGCTGAAGATTTTGGAAGGAACGATGGCCAACGTTCCGCCCCAGGGCGGGCGCAAGCACCCCCACCAGGAATGCACGCCGGTGGACACCACCAACATCCTGTTCATTTGCGGCGGGGCATTTGTGGGACTCGAAAAGGTCATCGAGCACCGCACGGGCAAGAAGACCATGGGATTTCATTCCGAGGCTTCGGCGGGGCCGTCCACAGCGAGCCGGCGCGACATCGCCGTCCTCGAGCAGGTGCAGCCGACCGACCTGATCCGCTACGGGTTGATTCCGGAATTCGCGGGCCGCCTGCCGGTGGTGAGCGTGCTCAACGACCTGGACCAGCAGGCGCTCATCCAGATTCTGACCCAGCCCAGGAACGCCCTGATCCGGCAATATCAGCGGCTTTTTGAATTCGAAAACGTCAAGCTTCGATTCACCGAAGGAAGCCTGGGCACGATTGCCGCCCAGGCGCTGGAAAGAAAAGTAGGGGCGCGCGGACTGCGTATGATCCTTGAGGACCTGATGCTCGACCTGATGTACCACCTGCCCAGCCAGCGCAAGATCCGCGAATTCGTCGTGACCGAGGAAATGGTCAAGAATCACGAAATCAACTTCAGCTCCACTTTCCTGGAGAAGGCAGGTTAAGGGACCCCCATATGTTTACAGGCCGAGAAAAGAACGAGACTCGCATGTTGCCGATGATGCCCATCCGCGACGTGGTGATTTTTCCGCACATGATGACGCCTTTCGTGGTGGGGCGTGAGACCTCCATTCGGGCACTGGATGAAGCCCTGGCGGGAGATAAAAAAATATTTCTCGCGACGCAGCACGATGCCGCCGTGGATGAGCCCAAGCCCAATGAGATTTACCAGGTGGGCACCATCACCAACATCATCCAGAGCCTGAAGCTGCCCGACGGCAACATCAAGGTTCTGGTGGAAGGCGTCGAGCGCGGCAAGATTCTGAAGCTCACGAACGATGAGGGCCACTTCCGCGTCAGCGTGCAGACCAAGCAGTTCCGGCCGGTCACCACGCCCAGCCTCGAGCAGTTGGTGCAGCGCGCCACCACCCTCTTCGAGCAATACGTCAAGCTTTCCCAGAGCCTGAACTACGAAACCATGATGTCCGCCGTGAAGGTGGATGAAATCGGCAAGTTTACGGACACCATCGCCGCCAACCTGAACGTCAGCATCGAGGAAAAGCAGGAGCTGCTGGAAATCTTCGACCCTGTGGACCGCCTGACGCGCCTGGCCGACATTTTGGAAATCGAAATCGAGAAGCTCAACGTCGACCGCACCATTCAGGGCCGCGTGAAGCGCCAGATGGAACGCGCCCAGCGCGAGTATTACCTGAACGAGAAGATCAAGGCCATCCAGAAGGAACTGGGCCGCAACGAGAAGAGCGAGATCGACGAGCTGAAGAAGAAGATCGAGTCCGCGGGAATGACCAAGGACGCGCTCGACCACGCCATGGGGGAGCTGAAGCGTCTCGAAATGATGCCGCCCATGTCCGCCGAGTCCACCGTCTCGCGCAGCTACCTCGACTGGCTGCTGGCCGTGCCGTGGAAGAAGAAATCCAAGGAAATCCGCGATATCACGCGCGCCCAGCAGGTGCTGGAAGAAGATCATTACGGTCTCGAGAAGATCAAGGAGCGCATTCTGGAATTCCTTGCGGTGCGCCAGCTCGTCAAGAATCCGCGCGGGTCGATTCTCTGCTTCGTAGGTCCGCCGGGAGTGGGAAAGACTTCGCTCGGCCGGTCTGTGGCGCGGGCGACGGGACGGAAATTCGTCCGGCTCTCGCTGGGCGGCGTCCGCGACGAAGCGGAAATCCGCGGCCATCGCCGTACCTACATCGGCGCCCTCCCCGGCCAGATTATCCAGATGATGAAAAAGGCCGGCACGGTGAATCCGGTCTTCCTGCTCGACGAAGTGGACAAGATGAGCATGGATTTCCGCGGCGATCCCTCCGCCGCGCTGCTGGAGGTTCTCGACCCGGAACAGAACAGCACGTTCATGGATCATTACCTGGACGTGGAATTCGACCTCTCCAAGGTTTTCTTCATCACCACGGCGAATGTTGTGCATACCATCCCGCAGCCGCTTCAGGATCGCATGGAGATTCTGCGCCTGGAGGGTTACACGGAGCCGGAGAAGCTGGAAATCGCCAAACGCTTTCTGGTGAAGAAGCAGCGCGAAGCCGCCGGATTGAAGGCCGAGAACCTTACCCTGACGGACGATGGGGTCGTCCACATGATCCGCCACTACACCCGCGAAGCAGGTGTACGCAACCTGGAGCGCGAGATTGCCAACGTCAGCCGCAAAGTGGCGCGCAAGGTAGTGAAGGAAGGGCGCGACTTCAAGGTTACAGTGGGCCCCGAGGATTTGAAAGAATATCTGGGCGTCATAAAGTTTCGCGACACCAAGACCGAAGAGAAGAATGAAGTGGGCCTGGCCACCGGCCTGGCGTGGACGGAAGTGGGCGGTCAGATTCTGAACATCGAAGCTACGCTCATGCAGGGCAAGGGCAAATTGATGCTGACCGGCAAGCTGGGCGATGTGATGCAGGAATCGGCGCAAGCCGCCATGAGCTACGTGCGCTCGCGGGCCGCGATGCTGGGGCTCGATCCGGATTTTTACCGCCGCCTTGACGTTCACCTGCACATTCCCGAGGGCGCCATTCCCAAGGACGGGCCTTCGGCGGGAATCACTCTGGCGACGGCGCTGGTGAGCGCGCTCACCAAAATCGCCGTGCGCCGCGACGTGGCCATGACCGGTGAGATCACCCTGCGCGGAAAGGTTCTGCCCATCGGCGGCGTGAAGGAAAAGCTGCTGGCGGCACACCGCGCGGGCAACCGCACGGTGATCCTGCCGCGCGACAATGAAAAGGATCTAGCCGACATTCCTGTGAACATCCAGCAGGAGCTGACCATTCGTTTCGTAGACACCATGGACGATGTGTTTGAGATTGCGCTGGATGGCAAGCTGGAATCCCGGGCCATCCTCGTTCCGGGTGAAGTGACGCCGCCCGCCATGGAAACCCCTTCACCAGATTTGGGCCGGGAACCCATGACGAACTGAACGAAATCAAGAATCGGGGCTTTTTGACGGAGGATTTGGAAACCCATCGAGGCAGATTTGCATCACACCGCTGAGGTTTATGGCTCGACGTGCTTCGTGGAAGGCGGCCCGTTTTCAACCTCTCTCCATTTGGCCCGCAACGTTTTGCAACTGCTTTCGACGCTTCTTGCCGCACTTTGTGAAACTGCCGGGTCATCTCGAGTAATCCATCACTTTCGGAGTTCGATGCCGCGAGCGGCCTGGCAAGGGGACTCGAACCGTTAACCGGAACCACCCTGCGACCGGTAATTTCACTGAAATAGAGAGAAAAGTTATGCCTGCAAAGAAACAAGATGTAAAAGTAGACGAAGTTCAGGAAGAAAAAATCGAAGAACTGA
>JASHTO010000614.1 GCA_030040515.1 Terriglobia bacterium | reverse complement strand
GCTCACTAAAGATGACATCACCAGGATACGTCTCAACAATGTCCTTCTGCTCCTTGCGATAAGGCGACCTAAACAGGCGCTCGATTCCTTGGCTGAACTCGATACAGAGCGACCTCGAGAAGTTAAAGAGGGTTCCCCGATGAAGAGGGGACTGAAATCCACACACTCCGCTTGGGTGATCATGCCCAATTTCTGTTAAAGAGGGTTCCCCGATGAAGAGGGGACTGAAATGCCACCCTTCGCTCGTGCAAGATCCCTTCTATCTTATTCTCTGATAAGGAGCTCGTTGAATGGCGACTCCGCGCTGTGCCGGAATTTGTGCCCGAACTGTGCCCGTCTTAGATGCTGAGACAGTGCCGAGATAGATCGGACGGTTCATTTTATGGGCCGTTCGATTTCAGCACAACTGTGCCCGAAATTGTGCCCGTTTTGAGGTTGACCCCAAGTCCCCGGGGTTTAAGGCTGACGACCCACTCGGATACGATTCACTTGGATTGTGTAACGAGGTAACAGCGGAAGCGCCCTACGACCGATTACCTGGGTCTTATGTGGCATTGTTGCAGTCGACGAATCTCGAGGCTGCCCGGATCCCGTCAAAAGGGGATCTCCTGTTCTTCAGTGCCGCCTTCTTGTTCGTTGAACGGATTATCAGACTCATCGCCGGGCTGGCCAGTCTTCGAGGACGCAGCCGCCTTTTCGCCGTTCCCGTTTTTGGCTGGACCGAGGAAACGTAGCGTGGTAACAACTACTTCCGTTGCATTGCGCTTCTGACCTTCGCGATCCTCGTAACTGCGCAACTGGAGCCTTCCCTCAACATAGAGAAACTTGCCTTTGCTCACATGCTCGCCAACGATCTCGGCCCAGCGCCGCCAGGCAACGCAGTGAATCCAGACCGTGTTCGTCTTCTTTTCTCCGCCGCCATTCTTGTAGGTTTCCTTCACCGCCAAAGAGAAATTCGCCACTGGTATGCCGGCAGCGGTGAACTTCATCTCACTGTCGGCTCCAACGTATCCAATGAGCATCACTTTATTCAACATAGGTGTTGTAATTGAGACAATGAGTTCAGCGGGGTGGCCAACTTATCGTCCCACATTCCTCCCTTTCCTGCACGTTTCGTACTGAATTGATTCCTTGGAAGTTCCTTCCATGCGTCGCGCCGGTCCCTCCCTAATGGCTGGGCATGTGCCTCTGAATGAGATGACTCAGGCCTCATTTGACGGAAACCAACCGGCTCGCTATTCTGCACTCGGTATGGGAGCGTCCATTCAATCAAGTGCGAACACCGAAGTGATCCTGCGTCGCGTGGTCGCGGGCATTAAGCGGGAAGGCGAAAATACGGTCTGCCGTTTCAATGACGGCGGCAGTGTGCATCTTGCTAACTGCCTAGCCGCACGTATCCGCCCAGGCGATAAAATCACCTTTCCTCTGGCGATGGACTCCCCCGGCGCCGGGACCGAAATCTGTATTCGCAAGGACCCTTCCGTCGGCGGAGATCACGGTCTGTACCAAGCGCCTATCAGTTATGCCGGGCAACCCAAGGCCGACAAGCGGGGGCGACTCTACGTGCGGGTTGAGGTTTCGACAGGCCGACTGGGTATTTCCTCCATTCACCTGCCTTGCGATGTGGTGCGCGATTATTTTTATACCTCCGCCCGCGGCGAGCCCTGGATACACCCGCCGAGCTTCTATGACGTTCTGCGCATCACCCTGGCAGCATCGCTCGCTGAACTGCGACTAGCCTTCAGGCTCCGGCAATTGGAACTCCGCGCAGGTGGAGCTTCCAAACGCGACCACGCCACGCTGGAACGAGCCCTCAACATCCTGGCACGGCCGGAATTACGGTCTTGTTACGACTCGTTGCTAAACGATTCGTCGGCGCCGGTGCTCTTTCCGTATGGCGGCTTCGGTTCAATCCTAGTTGCGGGTAACCGCTCGCGGGATGGAGTGACGTTTTTCGCCACGCAAATCCTCACCTTCCTCCCCGAGCGCCGGGAGCGCAGGTTTCACGCGCCGTTGCGCTATTTTGACTTTCACAACGACCGGGCCATATACCGCGATGCCCGAAGGAAAGTCGAGGTGACGGTCGATCAGTCAGCCCTGCCGATCACCTGGGACGCCACCTGGAACCAGTGGAAACATTTGCTGGGCGCCAAGGTCGAACTGAAGGGAACCTTCGTCGAAACCGGGAAATACCGGCATCGGCGTGGTGAGTGGCAGTTGATGAAGTGGGAAACGGCCTTACCCAGCCGCATCGCGGTGAAGGCGCCTGCGAACCTCACTGAGCAGGTTGAAGCCGCCCGCAACAGATACCACCGTTTTGGTGAGTTTTCGGACGCTTTGGCCAACATCCGCGCCCGCATTGAGCGCGAGCCCATGGAGAGGGAACAACTGCGTAACTTGTGTTGGAATCTCGGCCTCCCCGGCGACTTCGACATCGCCCAGATCAACTGGCAACCGAGCTTTGATGCTTTTTTCCTCCGCGAACTCTCCAAGCGAGCACGGCGATTCTACCTTTTTAGGAGCGAGTACATTCTGGAATTGGAGCGTTGTTTGGTCATTGAGACTCCCCAGCCTGGCCACGCCACGTATCTTTTTTCAAAGTCCCGGACCATGGAGGAGTTCCTTGCCATCTACAGAACATGCACCAAGGGCGAGGTTCGACGGAACTGCGGCAACTCAGCTGAAAAACTTGGTTTTCTGGGACGCATCGCCCACGGCGCAAACCCTCGTACTTGGTTGAAAGAATTGAGAAGTCGGCTCGACGAATCAACGGACTTCGAAACCGATAGCCAGTGAAACCCGCCTGTCCAGTACCAACGGTTCAGGTTCGGAAGAATCCCTTCGGCGACTCAGCAGATGCAATAGTCGGTCGAGGGTAGAGCCTCATCTGGAAAGTGGGCAACGGTGACGTCCGGTTGCCAGCAACGGTCAGCGGCTGTCGCCTGTGCCTCGCGGCAGGGACCCGGCTTTGCGCAGCGGCTTGACAGAGCACTGCAATTTCTATACCATGGCCGTGGTATATATCATGGCCGAGGTATAAGCAATGCCTGCCCGAATCCGTGGTCGCGAAGATCTGTGGGACAAAGAATTCCAAGCTCTTCTCGTCGGCCTTTTTCAGCGAGGCGGGTGGAGCGCACACGCACGGCCGAGCGCCGGCAGTCAGGCCGATCTCGTGATAGAGTCCACAGGCAAGAAGTATGTGGTCCAAACTAAACGGTCGTCCGAGGGCCGGCGTGACCGGCTAATCCCCCTGCTTGCGCAGGCCGTTTTGCAGGCGCAAGCAGCAGCTCGGCTTTATTCAAAATCTGCCATCCCGGTGGCTGTCGTTGCCTCCCCACGCATTTCCGATTCGGTAGCCGCCCAGGTCAAAGAGTTCGCGCTGACCCACGCCCCAGAGGTTGGGATCGGAATCATTGATTCGGAAGGATTGCGGGTCTTTCATGGGTTCGGCTTGGAGAGATTTAATTCGGAACGCTCAAGTCGTTCACGAGTCCGCTTGCCCGTCGATAGCTCACCCTCCACGAATCTATTCTCAGATCTCAACCAATGGATGCTCAAAATTCTATTAGGGCAGGATATCCGGGAATCTCTGCTGACCATTCCGCGTGGTCAATACCGGAATGGCCGGATGCTGGCTCAGGCGGCGGGCGTTTCCCCCATGAGCGCCTCGCGCTTTGTTCGCGAACTACTGAGCGAAGGTTTCCTTGACGAGCGACAAGGGGAACTGTGCCTTGTCCGAAAGGAAGAACTCCTGCGGCGGTGGCAGGGCGCCAGCCAAAGGGTTTCGCATGATATCCCAGTCCGCTGGATCATCCGCGGTGGTGAGCAGCAGCTTCTGTCTGCTGTTAGGTCGTACTGTTCGTGGCGGGATGCAAATCGCTTGCGACAGCAAAAACCACGTGCCGGTCGAATGGCCGAGCCCGCGCCTCGCGTCGCGATTGGGCTCTTCGGAGCGGCCGATTTGCTGGGCATGGGGTTCGTCCATGGGGCCGTACCTTACCTCTACCTGGAAAATCTGAGCGTGCCCGCCTTGGAGCGACTCGGTTTATCGGTTGAAGATGCGAAGGGCCAGCCGGACGCCTACGTTCGGGTTCCCGAAAACAAAGAGGCAGTGTTTCGTGCGGCAGTGCAACACCAGGGAGTACCCGTATCGGATATTTTGCAGGTATGGCTGGACGTTTCGAACCATCCCGCCAGGGGTAAGGAACAAGCCGAGCAAATCTGGAAGCGAATCCTCGCCCCTGCGATTCAGCAGGTGCCACGGTGAACGGTCGGCAGGAGAACGAAGAATTCGCCCGATTAATCGTGTGCCTTGAACCGTGGCTCGCGAACGTAGTGATTATTGGTGGGTGGGCCCATCGGCTTTATCGCCTTCACCCCAGCGCTCAGCATATTCCCTACCTGCCGTTGATAACGCTCGATACGGATGTGGCGGTCCCCTCGCGATTACCCGCCACTGGTCAAGATCTTCGGGAACGATTGATTTCCAATGGATTTGAAGAGGAGCGATTAGGCGAGGACAAACTCCCTGTGACCCATTACCGGTTGCGAGGCGCCGAGACGGGCTTTTATGCCGAGTTTCTGGGTCCGTTATTGGGGGCCGAGCACGGTAGAGATCGAAGACCAAGGGTAACCCGCCGCGTTGCTGGAATTGTTTCCCAACAACTCCGCCATCTCGAGATCCTGCTGGACACGCCATGGACGGTCGATCTCAACCGGTCGAATGGATTTCCCTTTGCTGATCCAAAGCGCGTAAACATCGCGAATCCTGCGGGCTTCCTCGCTCACAAAGTCTTGATTCACAGCAAGCGCCCGCGCGATAAGGCCGCAAAGGACATTCTTTACATCCATGACACACTTGAGATATTCGGGGCAAGGCTCGGAGATCTGAGCCGGGAGTGGAACACCCAGGTGAAGCCGCGAATTCATCCGCGGAGCGTCCGAAAGATCGAACGTGCGGCTACCAGTCTTTTTGATGGAGTGAGCGACGAGATTCGCGAGGCTGCCCGAATGGCCGGTGCCAGAAACCCTTCGCCAGAAGCCGTACGTGAACGGTGCCATTTCGGCCTGAGGCAAATTTTTGTCAGTTGAGTTCAACACAGGGCCGGCCTATGGTGCTGGGGCTCCGCCATGAACTTGGACAATAAATGGCGCCTCTTCGGCACCGGGGTGGGCCCTCAGTACGCCATAATCCGGGGGACCCGGAGGACATGAGAAATCCTCAACCGAATTGACTTCTTCACAAACATTTAAGAACATGAGCAATGATATAGACGGCGCTT
>JASHTO010000613.1 GCA_030040515.1 Terriglobia bacterium | reverse complement strand
CCGATGGTCCGAGGCTCCGAACTCCTGCGGCATCACTATGCGCATCGGCATCACCTGCTATCCCACCTATGGCGGAAGTGGAGTGGTTGCGACGGAACTGGGCATTGAACTGGCCGCGCGCGGGCACGACATTCATTTCATCAGCTACGCCATGCCCGTGCGGATCACCGAAGCCGCCGGGCACATCCACTTCCATGAAGTGGAGATGTTGAATTACCCCCTCTTCGACCACCCGCCTTATACCCTGGCGCTAGCCACGGCCATGACGAACGTGGCGGTGAATGAATCCCTCGACCTGCTGCACGTTCACTACGCAATTCCCCATTCGGTCAGCGCCTACCTGGCGCGAGCCATGATGAAGCCGCGCCGGCTTCCCTTTGTCACCACCTTACACGGCACGGACATTACTCTGGTGGGATTGGACCGTTCCTACCTCCCCATTACCCGTTTTTCCATCGAGGAGAGCGACGGGGTTACCGCCATCTCGAATTACTTGCGCGAAGTCACCCTGCGCGAATTTAGTATTCATCGCCCTGTTGAGACGATCCCCAACTTCGTCAACTGCGAAGTCTTCACGCCGGGGAACGGGAAACGGCGGCGCGAGGAATTCGCGCCGAACGGGGAAAAAATCCTGGTTCACCTCTCGAATTTCCGGCCGGTGAAGCGCGTGTTGGATGTCGTCGAAATCTTTGCCCTGGTGTGCCGCGAAATCCCCGCCAAACTGATGATGATCGGAGACGGGCCGGACCGGATGGCGGCCGAATGGCTCGCACGCGAAAAGAAAGTCACCTCGGATGTGATTTTTCTTGGAAAGCAGAATCAGGTCCAGGATTTGCTTGCATGTGCTGACGTGCTGCTGCTGCCCAGCGACCTCGAATCTTTTGGCCTGGCGGCGCTGGAGGGCATGGCGTGCGGCGTGCCGGCGATTTGCTCGCGCGTGGGGGGAGTGCCGGAAGTCGTCACTGACGGAGTGGAGGGATTTCTGGTCCAAGTGCGGGACGTCCCAAGCATGGCGGCACGCGCCCTTGAGATCCTTTCCAACCCCGAGAAGCACAGGGAAATGTCCCAAGCCGCCCGGCAACGCGCCCTCCGTCACTTCTGCACCGAAAAGATCATTCCACTCTATGAAGACCTTTACCGCCGCGTCCTCCAGAATTCTTAAGGACGCCGTTTTCTTCTATACGGAACGACATAAGTAGTGTTTGCATATTTGGCTGTAGCGGCGGTCTATGACCGCCGGTCGGCGCTCGCCCTGCGACCCAAAGCCGTCTTCTGGCGACGGGTCGTAGAGCGCCGCTACAATTTATGTCGCTCTGTATAGCCTGTCTCTCGCCCCAATCGCCTCCTGTAAACCCGGTGCGACTTTCATTCGCCAGCTCCTACCGCACTGGTGAAATGCCCAGGTCCCGCTAGTGGACGGGCGCCGTGGCAGGCGTGGCGGGCAGGCAGACTTGCGCCGTTGTAACCAGGCGGACGCCCGCGGAGGTCAACTCATCCAGCGCCTTCCTACCGCCCTCTTCGCTCAGGGATTTTATTGCATCGGTCACCAAGTCCACTCCGAAGCCCCGGCGGCTGAGCGCCCGCGCCGTGGCGAGCACGCAATACTCCGTCACCACCCCGAAGACCACGGCGCGACGCGGTCCGAGCGCCCGCAATAAGTCGTCAAAGTGGGAATTGTCTTCAGGTGAGTAACTGGTCTTTTCAAGGATGAACTGGCCCGCCCAGCGCGCGGGAGGACGGAAGTCGCCATCGTGGCTGGGGATGACCACCGGCGCGGCAAGTTGAGTTTCGGGAATGCGCTGCTGCCCAGGCGTGCCGGCGACGCAGTGGGGCGGCCAGGTTTTGAACTCGGGATCGTCAGGCGCATGTGCGTCAGCAGTCGAAATGACCGGCACCTCATTTTCGCGCGCCCAGCGCATCAGCCGGCGAAGGTTGGGCACAATTTGTTCCGCGCCCGGAACGTATAAATTCCCCTCCGGGCGCATGAAATCAACCTGAGTATCAACATCGAAGAAAACCAGAGGCTCGGGCGTGCGGCTCATGAGCTAATGGCCTTCCCCTTGAGGCGATGCTTTCACCGCCCCCAGGCGCTGCATGCGAACTTCCTCGAGCAAACGCTCGAGTCCGACGCTTTTCTCAACGGGATAAGCAGGCGCCTCGCGCAACGAGTGGTAAGCCTCCGGCAGACAGGCGAGATTGGCCAGCGTGAGCTCGCGGATCTCTTTCACCGGCGGAGCGGGCGCGAGCCGGCGGCCGGCCTTCATCACGGTTTGAAGCAGCGGCGAGGCTGCAGGGTATTCCTCCTCGGCGCGGGCGAGAAGGTCGTGATGGTATTTTCCGTGCTGGGAAAAGCGGAACACCTGCTTGCGCCCCGGCCAATAGACCTTTTCCTCGCTGAATTTGGTTTTGGGCTCGACCACTCCGGATTTTTCCGTCTCCACCAATTTATAAACCACGCTCAACGCGGGAACGTCGCGCGAAGTCACCAGGTCGGTGCCCACTCCGAAGGAATCGATGGGCGCGCCGTGGGCGATCAGCTCCTCGATCTTGTATTCGTTCAAGTCTCCACTGGCTACGATTTGGGTGGCGCGCCGGCCGTGGCGGTCGAGAATCTCGCGGACATACCGGCTTTTTTCCAGCATGTCGCCGCTATCCAGCCGCACGCCGGGGACGGGCGTTCCCAGTGTGGCCGCGATTTCCGCGCCCACCAGCGGGTCGTAGGTATCCACCAGCAAAATCGCGGTGTCCGGAAAGGTCTCAAGCAGAGTCTCAAAGCTGCGCCGCTCATCGGAGAAGACCTGCGTCCAGGAATGCGCCGCGGTGCCCGCCAGGGGCAGATGATAAAGCGCCCCGGCCAACACGTTTGAGGTCGCTGCGCATCCGCCCACGCAAGCCGCGCGAGCGGCGCGCACTCCCGCTTCCGGCCCATGCGCCCGGCGCGTGCCGAATTCCAGTACCGGGCGCCCGGCCGCCGCCCGCACCACGCGCGCCGCCTTCGACGCCACCAGCGTTTCATAGTGGATCACCGACAGCAGGTAGGTTTCCGCAATCTGCGCTTCCATTACTGGCGCGGTCACTTGCAGCAGGGGTTCATCCGCGAAAACCAGCGTGCCCTCGGCGACGGCGCGCACGTCGCCATGAAACTGGAATTGCCGCAGGTAGTCAAAAAACTCCGGGGAGACCGTGCGGAAGGCGGACTGGTCGCGCAGAAAATGCACATCGTCTTCAGTGAAATGCAAATTCTCCAAATAGCTTAGGGCGGAGTCGAGGCCCGCCGCCACCAGATATGAGCGTTGCGGCGGCAGGTGGCGTACGAAAAGCTCAAACGTGGCGTGGCAGTCAATGTGATGCTCGAAATAAGCCGCCGCCATCGTCAATTCGTACAGGTCGACGAGTAATGCCTTGCCCGTATTCATTTCGCCTCGAAATGCCCTGCTTCCCGCGCCACGCTGGAACGATCAAAAAATCTCAATTCCAGTATGTCGTCGGGAGTCGAAGTGAGTCAAGCACTGTAGGGGCTAGCCAGGGTGTTCGGTATCATGGCAAACCCGGACATTTCGACGCTTATGGAGCGCCGCGTAGCGGGTCAGTTTGAATTCTGCAGGGGCAGGGCTTGTCTCTGCCCTTCAGTCCAGCGAAGTTGAGCAGGGCACCCACAAGGGGTGCCCCTACGCCGAATTTTCAAATTGACCCACTACCTGAGCGCCGCGACAGTTGTCGTTGAACGATCAAGGCGAGTACAATCGGGGCGCAACGAGTGGGCTGCTGATCAAGGTTTTAATTCCGCAGCGAGCGGCAGAGAGGTGATGTGCATGAATAAGGCCATGGGGGTGAATCGCAGGGAGTTCTTGACGGACTGCGCGGGCGTACTGGCTGGGCCGGCGCTGGCCGCGGGCGCTCCGCAGGTTCAGTGGAATCCCGGTCCGGTGCGCTACGGCGTGCGCACCCCCCTGCCCAATGAAATGACCCTGCGCGAGCGGGCGCAACTCGTGAAGCGTCTTGGCTACGACGGAATCGAGTTAGGCAACGAATGGTCAGACAAGCCTCTGGAGTTCCTTCAGGACCAACTTGCCGGAATCGGCGTTGCCGTGAGCGCCGTGGTGGGCTCAATCAAGCTTCTCGATACGGACCCGCTGGTGCGCGCACAGGCTGTCGATACCGACCGCGAGCGTCTGGAATTGGCCCGCACCCTCGGCGCCAGTGACATCATTGAAGTTCCCGTCTTCGGACCCAATAAATTTCAAGACCTTTCGCCCGTCATGTCGGCGCGCGAGGTGGAGGAGCGCCTGCTGGTGGCGGAACTCAAAGAGCTGGCACCCAACGTTCAACAAACCGGCGTCAACCTGATGCTCGAGCCCTGCAATCGCAAGGAAACCCACTTCTTGAATACCCAGGGTCAAGCGGCCAAATATATCGAGGCCGTAGACGCTCCGGGATTCAAGCTGCTGAGCGATTTCTACCATATGCAGCTCGAGGAGCGCGATATCGCCGCCACCCTGCGCGAATACGGCAAGTATACTGTCTACTGCCACCT
>JASHTO010000612.1 GCA_030040515.1 Terriglobia bacterium | reverse complement strand
TGACAGAGGATGAATTTCAACGCGCCATGTCGGGGATCGCACAGATTTCCCTGAAGGAATTGCACTTGGAAAGCGCTTTGCCGGCAGCCGAAACGCAGTCGCAAGCGGTTGTAATCGGTGGAGATTTATACTTCCCGCCTGAAGGCGCACAGAACATCGAGGCGTGGAAGGCGGCGAGCAACGAGCTGAAATTTGGCGCGCCTGCACAGGCAATTGCCAGCTCCTCCGATGATGCTGTAAACCAAGAAATCCAACTTCCGCCCCCTGTCGAAGAAATCCCGATTCCCGAATTCCCGATCCTTTCCCAACCACCCCCCAAGTATCAAGGAAGAGTCACGGTGTTGGTGGATGACTTGCGCGGGCGCCTGAAGCAGGGTGAGTCCGTCATTTTCGTCGTACCCACCAGCGGCAAGGTAGACCGTCTTCGAGAGATTTTGAAGGAATACGAGATCCCCTACCATTTACTGGCAAAGGGTCCGAATGACCAGAAGAAAAAGGAGAAGCCGAGTTCGCGTGAACCTTCTGCTCCCGCAGGAAGCGAGCCTATCACCCGATCGCCTGATCTTCCCGGCGCCTACATCGCCCACGGGGACATTCGCGAAGGCATGGGGTTTCCCGATCTTAAGCAACTCTGGCTGTCGGATGAGGATTTGTTTGGCGGCTTCGATTGGGGGACTCGAGGTCGCCGCGAACGTTCCGGGATTTCGACTTTTATTTCCGACCTGAGCGACTTGAAGGTAGGCGATTACGTCGTCCACATCGATCATGGCATCGCAATTTATCAGGGTTTGCGGCAGTTGGCGGTGGGGGGGGCGGCGCGCGACTTCATGCTGCTCACCTTTCAAGAAGATGCCAAGCTTTACGTGCCGCTCGAACGTCTGGACCTTGTAGAGAAGTATCGCTCCCACGAAGGCGCCAAGCCGCAACTCGACCGGCTGGGCGGCGCAACCTGGGAACGCACTAAAACGCGAGTCAAGCGCGCCCTGCGCGACATGGCGGCTGAACTCTTGCAGGTCTACGCGGAGCGCAAAATGCGGGGCGGAACCGCAGCCTCACCAGATACTCCCTGGCAACACGAATTCGAGGATGCATTTGAGTATGAGGAAACTCCGGACCAGCTTACCGCACTTGCCGAAATCAAGCGCGATCTGGAGAACCCCCAGCCCATGGACCGCCTGCTGTGCGGCGATGTGGGGTACGGAAAAACCGAGCTCGCCATGCGTGCCGCGTTCAAAGTTGTTCAGGACGGCCGCCAGGTGGCCGTGCTCGCTCCTACCACGGTACTGGCATTTCAGCACTATTCGACATTTCGCCAGCGCATGGCGGCATTCCCCATTCGCATCGAAATGCTCAGCCGTTTTCGTACCGCCGCGGAACAGAAGAAAACCGTCGCCGATGCAGAGGCTGGCCGCGTGGACATCCTCATCGGCACTCATCGCCTGCTTTCGCAGGATGTGCGCCTTCGCGATCTGGGCCTACTGATCGTGGACGAGGAGCAACGCTTCGGTGTGGCCGCCAAAGAGAAACTGAAAAAAATGAAATCCGGCGTGGATGTACTCACACTTTCCGCCACACCCATCCCCCGCACCCTGCACATGTCCTTGGGCGGATTGCGGGACCTTTCCGTCATCGAAAGCCCTCCGCGAGGCCGTCTGGCAATTCAAACCACCGTCGCGCCCTTCAACCAAGTCCTCATCCAGTCCGCGATCCTGCAAGAGATGCAGCGACAGGGCCAGGCTTTTTTTGTGCACAATCGTGTGGAATCGATTTTCCCTATGGCCGCCCTCTTGCAGCGGCTGGTGCCCACGGCGCGCCTGGGCGTGGCGCACGGTAAGATGGGGGAAAAAGAGCTCGAACAGGTGATGATGAAGTTCATGCGGGGTGAATACGACGTATTGGTAGCGACCTCGCTCATCGAAAACGGGCTGGACATTCCGCGCGCCAACACCCTGATCGTAAATCATTCCGACCGCTTCGGCCTGGCCGATCTTTACCAGCTTCGCGGACGGGTAGGGCGTTCGGACCGCCGGGCCTATGCTTTTTTCCTGATCGGCTCGGAGGACTCCCTGACCCCCATCGCCCGCCGCCGGCTCGCAGCGCTGAAGGAATTCTCCGATCTCGGCGCGGGATTTCGCCTGGCGGCCCTGGACCTGGAATTACGCGGTGCCGGCAATCTGTTGGGAGCTGAGCAGCACGGCCACCTGAACGCTATGGGAATTGACCTTTACTTGAAAATGCTGGAGCAAACGGTGGAAGAGTTGAAGGGCGAACCCGCCAAAATCGAAGTCCGCGTATCGCTCAACCTGGGCCTCGACATCAAGATTCCCGATCCTTACATCCCGGATGAGAGCCAGCGGCTGCGCATGTATAAACGCATCTCGAGCGCTGCCGTTGCGCAGGACCGCGCCGAGCTGGAAGCTGAAATGACCGACCGCTTCGGCCCTATTCCGCCCTCGGTGGCGAATCTGCTGGACTATGCGTTGCTGAAAAGCGCCGCGGAGCAGCTACTGGTTCAGCAAATCGAGCGCAAGGGCGAGGAGATTTGGATCAAATTTCACGAAGAAGCTCGAGTGGATCCGCAGCGGTTGGCACAGTGGCTGCGCCGGCGGCGCGATGCTACTTTTCGGCCCGACCGCGTATTGCGCTTCCCAATGCGCGAGGGTGACCTGATCAACCAGGTCCAAAACGTCTTGCAGGAATTGCGCCCTCAGACTTAAAATCGGAAATTCAGGGGTTAGTTGTCCGGATTCAGTCAGGACGCATCCAAACACTGATGCTAGTGATACCCTGAATAGGAGTGAAGCATGAAGCGAACGATGATGACCGTTGCCGCCGCCACCCTCGCGGCGGCGATTCTGCCGCCGTGGGCCCGGGCCGCGCACGTAGTGGAGCGCATCATCTGCCGCGTCAACAATGAGATCATCACGCAGCGTCAGTATGATCGCGAGAAGGCGTCGCTCCGCGACGAGCTGTCCAAACAATACTCCGGCCCGGACCTGGACGCCAAGGTCGGCGAGGCAAGCAAAAACCTCCTGCGCGATTTGGTCGACGAATCCCTGTTGGTACAGAAGGCCAAGGACGAAGACATAAATGTAGAGACGGACCTCATCAAGGAACTGGACCAATATCGCAAGCAAAGCAACCTCGCGACCATCGAAGACCTGCAAAAGGATGCGGAACAACAGGGAGTAAATTGGGAGGATTTTAAGGAGAAGATCCGCCGGCGCCTTCTCATGAACGAAGTGATCAGCCGCGACGTCGGCTCGCGCATCGTGATCACACGGGAGGAAGCGCGAAAGTACTACAATGAACACAAAGATGAGTTCAAATCGCCCGGCATGGTCCGCCTCTCGGAAATTCTGATTTCGACGGAAAAGTACAAGCCCGATGAGGCGGAAAAGCGCGCGAAGGATGTTGAAACGGAGTTAAAAAACGGCGCGCGCTTCAGTGAAATGGTAAAGAAATATTCCGATGATACCAACGTGGACCAAGGCGGGGATATCGGCTATCAGAAAACCTCGACCCTCCCCTCACTGATCGCTACCGCTCTCAACAAGCTCGACGTCAATGAATTTACTGACCCCATCCACGTCAAAAACGGCATATTGATCCTCAAACTTGTGGAGCGATACAGCCCCGGCATCCCCAAATTTGAAGAGGTTGAATCTAAAGTGAACCAGACTCTCTACGGCCAACAAATGGAGCCCAAGATGCGCGAGTACCTGCTCGAGCTCCGCAAGGAAAGCTATATTTACTATGCTCCGGGATACGTTGACACCGGTGCGGATTCGCTCGGCACGACGTTAGCTTCCGAAAAAACTCAATGAAGCAGACCTTCATCAAAGACCTCGCGCCGGATTCTCCGGTGCGCAGCACTTTTTTGGTCCAGTCCAAGGAACGCAAACTCACCAGCAGCGGTGCCGCATATCTGGACCTCAGCCTGCGGGATTCCTCCGGCCTTATTGCCGCCAAATTGTGGGATTATTCCGAACGCACCACTCCGGAGTTTGCAGCGGACGACGTCGTGCGTGTGGAAGGCAACGTGGAAAATTACCGCGGCGCGCCGCAGCTCCGCGTCCGCAGGATTGCACTCTGCCCGCCGGAAGAAGTGGACCTGCTCGATTATCTCCCCCGCACTCAACGCGACCCGGAAGAGATGTACGCCGCACTGCTCGATCGGGTCCGGAGCATGTGCGAGGGACCGCTGCGCAGTCTCTTGCTGAGCGTTTTGGAAGATGCGGAGTTGGCGGGGAAGTTCAAGCTGGCGCCCGCGGCAATGACCTACCATCACGCATTTCTGGGCGGCCTGCTGGAACACGTATTGTCGCTCGTCACGCTTGCCGATCACGTGGCGGACCACTATCCCTGGCTGCGGCGAGACTTGATCATCGCCGGGCTGGTGCTCCACGACGTGGGAAAGACGGATGAGCTGACCTTCACACGCGCGTTCCGTTATTCCCGGCGCGGCCAACTGCTCGGGCACATTACCATGGCCCTGGAAATAGTGCAGGCGAAGATCCGCCAAATCCCTGGGTTTCCTGCGGAGCTTAAGGACGAACTCGAGCACATCATCATTTCTCATCACGGCAAGCTTGAGTTCGGCTCGCCTAAAGAACCCATGTTCGCCGAGGCCTTGGTGGTGAGTTTTCTCGATGAGATGGATTCCAAGCTGGAAGCTGTGCGCGAACAATACGAGGCCGATCAGGACCGCCCCGGCGATTGGACCAACCGGAACCCGGCGCTGAAGCGCGAACTGCTGAAGCCACCGAAAAGCCAGGCCTAATGGGCAAAATGGAAAAAACGGGCATTGGGCGGGAACCGCGTTGCGTTGATTGGAGTTTGCCCTTTGCTGGATAACTTCTATTCCTTCACTTTTGCCTTTATAGGCGCTCGTTTCAAAACGGTTGAATGAACCACTCCGCATCTGCCATCGCCACCACGCTTCCACATCGATACCCGTTTCTTCTTGTCGACCGTGTGGCAGAATTCATTCCCGGACAGAGGATCGTGGCCATCAAGCATTTTTCGGCGAATGATCGGGCAGCGGCCGGCAATCCACCCGGAGTCGCTGCGATTCCTACGGGCGTTTTGTTGGAGCTGGTCACGCAGGTTGGTGCGGTGCTGGTGATGGAGCGCCCGGAAATGGAGGGCAAGATCGCCATGATCCTAAATGTGCCGTCGGCAAATATCATAAAACCGGTCGAGGCCGGGGACACAGTAAGGGTGGAAGCCGAGGTTGTTCGAATGAAAACCCAAATGGGCGAACTGCGTGGATCAATTTTTCGAGAAGGCGAACTTGTAGCCGAAGGCCAGATGCGCTTCGGAATAGCCAGCGCCTCTGATGTAATCCCCAGGTGATTGGCTTCCTGACTTTCATCGGAAAGCATGCGAAAGTGGATAAACCCCAAAACCTAGAACCAAATAAAGAAACTCAAAAGGCATCTTGAGGCCCATAAACCCTGTAATCTTTTGATAATAAACAAGTTATTGAAATTGCGGCCAGCGGGTGAAGGCCCCTGTTGACATTCGGCTCTCAACAGCCGAAAATCGAAACGATCACGGGTCCGGCGGCCACACGTTCGGGCCTGACCAACACTATGCTGTTTCAGTCTCTTCAGATTCGCAATGTGGCGATTGGGCCGGCGCACATCCTTGCACCCATGGCGGGAATCACGGATACGGTCTTTCGCCGCTTCATCAAGCGGCTGGGCGGTTGCGGGCTGATCATGACGGAATTTGTGTCGAGCGAAGGAATGATTCGGCAGAATTTCCGTTCGCACCGTTACCTGTACTACACGGAGGAGGAGCGGCCCATTACCGCGCAAATTTTTGGAGCCGATCCGGCACATCTGGCCGATGCCGCGCGCCAAATCGAGGATTTGGGGTTTGACCTGGTGGACCTGAACCTCGGTTGTCCCGCTAAGAAAGTGGTGAAGTGCGGAGGCTCGGGTTTGCTGCGCGATTTGCCGCTGCTGGAGAGAATTCTGCGGGCCATTCGTACCTCTGTGAAAATTCCCTTTACCATTAAATTTCGGTCCGGTTGGAGTGATGAAGAGATTGTGGCTGTGCAAGTGGCACGAATGGCGGAGGACTGCGGAGTGGAAGCCCTGGCCGTCCATCCGCGCACACGCCTTCAGGGTTACAGCGGACGGGCGAATTGGGAGATCATCCGGCAGGTGAAACAGGCCGTGCGCATTCCGGTCATTGGCAACGGCGATGTGCTAACCCCGCCTGACGCTGCGGCCCTGCAAGCGCAGACCGGATGCGACGCCGTGATGATCGGGCGTGCGGCGGCCTCCAACCCCTGGATCTTCCGCCAGCTCGCGGAGTTCTTCCAGACAGGGTCCTATCGTGAGCCGGAGGACGCCGACCGCTACGATTTGATTCGGACATACTACTCGATGCTGGTGGCTGAGGAAGTTCCCGGCGCGATTGGGAAAATGAAGCAATTCGCAAGCTGGTTCACTCACGGCGTGCGCAATGGAACCGATCTGCGGCGGCAGGTGCAGAGCGCTCGCGAAGCAGGCGAGGTTCTGGAGCGCGTGGATGCGTTTTTCGCTTCGCTCGCCGCGCCGCAGGAAGCAGCAATCGCCTTTTAAGGAACCAATGGACTCTACCACGGAAGACAAGCGAAGTCAGCGCCGCGTTGAAGCTGCCGTGCCCATCCAGGTGCGGGGGTTGGATGCGGACGGACAAGCCTACGACGACTTCACCAGCGCGGTGGAAGTCAGCCGCCGCGGCCTTTCTTTCCTCAGCAAGCGCAATTTGCCCACTTTCGCCATGCTCACCGTCGTGATTCCCGGGCGGGGGCCCGTGCGTCCCAACGAGGGGCCGACAGATTTTTTCACCGAGGCCACCGTGGTCCGTAACATCAAGGAAGACGAAGAACTCTACAGGATCAGCGTCCGCTTCATGGGCGCCACTCTCCTCATGTATAGCGCCGAATCCATCTGACCGTGTTTCTCAGCCCTAGGCAACCGTTCGCCCCCAAAGTGCGCATGATCGAAGCCGCCAAGGGGCTGATTCAGCCCCATAGCGCCGTTGATTGAGTCCCAAAGGGGCGCCCTAACGAAGCCCAGGCCAACGGGCCATAAGCGTTAATCGAAGCCCACCCCCGGCTGCCGGCGGGACGGAAGCCTCCGTCGCAGGCCCGGAGGGCCGATAGAGAGTAATCATCCTCCGGCAAAGCCAGAGGCTTTGCGGTGGCTGGCCCCTCAAAGGGGCCTGACTGCCAGAAAAAACCCCTCACCCGACCATACCCTCTTTCCTCTCCTAGGGGAGAGGGAAGAGGGGGAGGGTAGTTAGGGTCCGTTCGAAACGATTGAAGCCCACGACTTGCTGATTCCCAGACCTGTCAAACCCCGACTGCCAGCCCGGCAAAGCCGGGGGATCCCCCAACGGAATAGCCCACGGCGTCAGCCGTGGGAGAAGGAATCTAAAATCTCCCCAGCCTTGGAGGGGCGGAAGACGATGGCCCACACCTTCGAGAATTTGCTTGCTCACGTTATCTTCTCGACCAAGAGCCGGGAAGCATGGGTCATGCCGGATCTTAAGGCGGAGCTTCTTCCTTTGCGTGGGCCGGCAGTCTGGAGTGTCCGTCAGCCCGTCAGTGGACGGGTCTGCCGACCGACGAACTACCGCTTTTTTGTCCGCGAGCTTGCGGATTAATTCTCAGTCCTGTGCCCGCCCCGTCTGCTGCGAACTTGGTTGAATTCCCTGTGCTCCCCGATCCTTCTCGATCACCAGGACGAGCTTTTTGGCAATTGCTTTCGCAGCGTGCGGGCCATCAATCGCCGTCACCTTACCCGTGGCGAGAACGACTCCGGAATGGGAATCGCAAATCGAAAATGTGAAATCATAGGTAAAAAGCGGACGGTCAACATTGACCACCAGTCCCGCGTTTCCTGCACTGCTTACAACATTGATTCCGAGCGATCGAAACTCCGGCGTATTTAAGAGCTCCCCTTCCAGCATGAAGGGAGTGAAAAACGAAGTACTGGAAATAATCCGGAGAGTCTCCGCGGAGGCGAGCGAGGGCTGTGCGTCCGAGGATGCGCCCAAACCGGGGGCCATGGGGGGCAAAGCGAGATCCTTTCCATTCCCCAGGGCGATCCGCAGCCCTTCGGTCGATAAACCCGTAATACTTTCCATCGGCACGGCAAATTCCTCACCACCGGCAACCTGTGGGCTAGTAATGATGCCCAGGAGCTGGCCAAGGGAATTCAGCAAGGCTCCGCTTGGCGCACCTGCCGGCAATGGAACCATAAACTGGATCACGCGATATCCGTGACCCGCTCCAAGAACTTCATCGGCAAGCCGTACCTGACCAAGAACTCCATCGGATAACCTCCATGCCAGGGTTCCATCGGCGGTTAATGCGTGGATTTTGTCGCCCGGCACACAATTCTCCACTTGTGCCACTGTAAAAGGGGTGAGTCCCAGCGCGGCAAAGTGCAGTGCGACAACGTCGCGACGCTCGTCAAATCCAGTAATTTCGACCTGATCGTAAATTTCACCATCCGACAGCCGCACTTGCACCTCGCGCGCACCCTTTACAAAGTGGTACGCCGTAAGCACGATGCCGTCCGACCGGCTGATTGCCCCTGCAACGACGCTCTGCGTGTGACCCTCACCATCGCCAACGAGAATGAGCGCCATGGATTGCGGAGCGCGTGCTCGAAGGTCTGTGACCGTTTGGGTGGAGGCCGGTTTTGTGATTCCCTGCGCTCTCAAACCTGAACTGATTACCAATCCCATGCCCACAACTAAGAAACAGATTGCGCCTCGCATTTTTCCTCCTTGAGTATTCACGACAACACAGAGAGGCAATCGTGAGGCCAAACCCCCAATGAATTGGAAGATTTTCAATCGTGAGCGCACAAGAGTGCAATTGATTGGAAACAAAGGGTTTGTGGCGTGCGAGGCATCTCCAGACCACGTCCGTGGACAACCTGGGTCATAAGGTGAATCGGTGAAGGTCAACGGATTCGTCGCCGAATCCGGCAGCCGCTGTCGGCAAAACCTGGCAATTGTCGGGGAAAAAACTCGCAGGGAAACGCGGCCGAAAGCCTAATTCCGGCGGTTCTTTTCGGCTTGCAGCAAACGGTAGGCCTCGCTCTTGGAAACTCCTCGATTCCGGGCGACCATTTTCAAGGCGGCTCGTTCATCCACTTTACTGGCGGCCATGATGGCCTGGATATCGGCAATAATCGATGCACTAGGCGTGGTGGCGGCACCAGCCTCCGATGCGGAATGCGGACCAATCAACAGTGTAATCTCGCCCTTCGCCGGCCGCCGCTTCAGATACTCCAGGACGGCCCCGATGCTTCCGCGAACGAATTGCTCGTGGACCTTGGTCACTTCACGGGCGATCACGATGTCGCGCTCGCCCAGGACTTCACGCGCATCCTTGAGCATCTCCAGCAGGCGATGCGGCGCCTCGTAAAAGATCAGCGTGCGCGTGGCATCTTTCAGCTCCTCCAGCGCCTTTCGCCGCTCCCCCTTCCGGCTGGGCAGGAATCCAAGGAAGCGGAATTTATCCACGGGGAGTCCGGAAGCCGCCAGGGCCGCCACAAAGGCGGAGGCGCCGGGAACGGGAATCACGGGAATGCCGTGCCGAACCGCCAAGTGTACCAGGCGGAACCCCGGATCCGACACCACCGGCATGCCGGCATCCGCAACCAGCGCAATGCTGGTGCCCTCTTCCATCTGAATCACCAGCTCCGGAGCACGAGTCATTTCATTATGCTCGTGATAACTGACCGTGGGAGTCTGGATTTTGTAGGCGTTCAGAAGTTTCTGTGTCCGGCGGGTATCCTCGCAGGCAATCAGGTCCACCTCTTTGAGCGTCCGTATGGCGCGCAGAGTGATGTCCTCAAGATTGCCGATTGGCGTGCCCACCACGTAGAGCTTTCCGTGCTCGCCATTGGCAGTCTCTAAAGGCTCAAGAAAACTGGTTCGTTCGGACATACGAAGTGGACCCGCACGGAAATTGAAATCAACCTGATGGATTAGTTTACCAAGTTGGTGCATGTATCTCAAGCCGGCCGGTCCTCTGAGCACAATTGAATTCCTGTGGCAATCAGCTTCCATCCAAGTCCAGCCCCGTCGAAATGTAATCGTCCTCCGGCAAAACCAGAGGCTTTGCGATCGCAGGCCCCTCAAAGGGGCCTGACCGCCAGGAAGAAACCTTCTTCCCTCTCCCCTGGGGAGAGGAGTTAGGGTGAGGGGTCTTTTCGATACGATAAATGGCGGCGAATTGCAGATTCCCTGAACTGTCAAACTCAGGCCGCCTCCCCGGCAAAGCCGGGGGATCTCCCAACGGATTGGTAGTAGTTCAGTTTAAATTCATAGCGGCGAGTTCATCTCGCCAGATGGTCCGTCGGCTGACGAATAAAGCCGCCTCGACATTAAACCGCACCACTACCCGAAATTTTCGCGATTTCCGGAAAATAAGGAAGTGTCTCAGTTTGAATTCTGTAGCGCGGGTGTCCCCACCCGCGCTACAACTCGGGATTATCCGAAGCCGACTCCAAGATTCGGACTGAGGCACTCATGAAAATAAGGGGCCTTTAACAAGGCGCTTTGAATGTGGTAATATAAAGCAGGTCGTGGCGGACACATTTCAAATTCCTAGCTGAGACAACTCCTTCGCGGTATCCGCCATCAGGATAAGTGGTAAGCTAAAGTCCCGCGCCCGGGTGAAAGACTAGCCCGAAGAATGGGAATCAAGGCTAATGTCAATCAGCAACTTGCAGGTTGAGGCCGGTCCACAAAAAATTCCAACCGGCACCCCGCCACCAGCGGCCAAAGATTATAAGTTCACATTCGTTGAATCTCCGTCTCTCTTCGTCTCCGCCTGCCAGCAAATCCGGGACTGGTTTCGCGAACCCAAGAGCACAGTTCCGGCACAATATTTCCGCGGCTCGGTTCATCTGCCCGCCACTGACATGCGCCCATGGTTCATGGATCTGCCCGCGCAGCTCAAGGTGGCATTTGAAAAACCCGCCGACCCGATCGGCAAATACAATTACCAGCAGCAGGAAAAACGCGCCGTATGTGCGATTGTCTTCGGCATTGTGCTGGGAGCGATATGCTGGATTTGGCGAGGGGGGATTTTCGTTGTCTTGGGTGTAGTCGCGGGATTTGTTTTGGGTGAATTGGTCGGGGCACTGGTCTACAAGAATCGTGAATACCCGCCCGACATCTGGCGCGACTACCGTCTGCAAGCCGCCTCGTACGTGAATTCGGTGCTCGTGCATGCGGTTGCCCTGACGATGCTTTTTCTGCCCTATTTTCTCTCGCGCCTGTGGCAGCCGGTGAAAGCCGCCACGAAGCCGGAAGTGGTGGACATTTCGCCGTATATCCCCGTGCTGCCTGAGGTGAAAGGAAAGAAAGCCGGAGGGGGCGGTGGCGGTGGTGACCGCTCGCCGACCCCTGCGTCAAAGGGGGCTGTTCCCAAATTTTCCAGGACGCCGCTCGCTCCTCCCGTGGCCGTTATTCCCAACCCCGCCCCACAACTCCCAGTTGCGCCCGCACTCTTGGGGCCGCCGGAATTAAAGCTCCCGCAGATGAGTTCCAACATGCCCTGGGGTGACCCAGCCGGAGTGATTGGGCCCGCGTCGAATGGCCCCGGCTATGGCGGCGGAATCGGTACAGGACACGGCGGAGGGATAGGGTCCGGCAGTGGCGGGGGCCTTGGTCCTGGGGAAGGCGGTGGGATGGGCGGTGGAGTTTACAGCGTGGGAGGCGGCGTCAGTGAGCCCATTCCCATCTACAAGCCCGACCCACCCTATTCAGAGGATGCTCGCAAGGCCAAATATCAGGGCACAGTGGTGCTGTTTGTCATCATCGATGCTTCCGGAAACGTCGCAAAATGCCAGGTGATCAAGCCCCTGGGTCTCGGCCTTGACGAGAAAGCCCTGGAAACTGTAAAGACCTGGAAATTCAAGCCTGCGATGAAAAACGGCGTGGCGGTGCCCGTGCAAGTCACCGTGGAAGTCAGTTTCCGTCTGTTCTGAGTTCTCTGCGCAATTTCCCTGCTCCTTTTTTGAGGCTCGCGCTTGAAAAAGAAATCTTGACAAGCGCCGGTGCCTCCGTTTACTTCTATCTGCAAGGCCCATTGGGAGGTCGTCTAACGGTAGGACTGCAGACTCTGGATCTGCGTATCGGGGTTCGAATCCCTGCCTCCCAGCCACATATTCCACAGGATTATATTTTCAGCCCATCTGA
>JASHTO010000611.1 GCA_030040515.1 Terriglobia bacterium | reverse complement strand
GACTTAGATGCACCTGCGAGGAGAAACGATATGGAATTTCGCATACTTCCGAAGACTGGGCTGAAGGTTTCCCGGCTGTCCTTTGGCACCATGACCTTCGGCTCACAGACGGACGAAGCCGCCGCGTACCGAATTATGGATTGCTGCCTGGATGCGGGCATCAACTTTATCGACACGGCCAACATTTACAACCGCGGCGCCGCGGAAACCATCGTTGGCAAGACCCTCAAAGGCCGGCGCGACAAGGTGATCCTGGCTTCTAAAGTGCGCGGCAAGATGGGCGACGCCCCCGATGAGGAGGGTTTGTCCCGGGCCGCCATGCGTAAAGCCATCGACGCCAGCCTCCAGCGCCTGGGCACCGATTACGTCGACCTCTATTACCTGCACCAGCCTGATTACTCCACTCCCATTGAGGAATCGCTTGAGACCATGCAGGAGTTGGTGCGCGCGGGCAAAGTGCGATTCCCGGCGATATCGAACTACGCCGCGTGGCAGGTTGCGGAAGCACTTTGGATTTGCGACAAAAAGGGTTATCAGCCGTACTTCGTTTCCCAGCCCATGTACAACCTGATCGCCCGGGGAATTGAGGAGGAATATCTGCCTTTTTGCAAGCGATTCGGTGTGGCCGTGGTCCCCTACAATCCGCTCGCGGGGGGATTGCTGACCGGCAAACATTCGCGCAGCAGCGGACCGATTGCCGGCACCCGCTTCGACGGCAGCAAAATGTATCAGGACCGTTATTGGCTTGACGACGACTTTGCCGCCGTGGAGGAATTACGCTCCATTGCCAAAGACGCGGGAAAAACCCTCGTGGAGCTGGCCCTCCAGTGGCTGCTCGCTCAGCCCGTTGTCGATTCCGTCATTCTGGGAGCTTCACGGCTGGAGCAGCTTCAGGAAAATCTGAAAGCTGCGCAGGGCGGCCCGCTCGATCCGTCCATTCTAGCCCGCTGCGACGCGGTGTGGAAAAGGCTGCGCGGGATTACTCCCAAGTACAATCGATGAATTATAAATTGGCTGGATCCCTTCCTTCCCCCTTGCACTTCGGCAAGCTCTCAGAGATGATGTTCGACCATCGAGCCGGCGGTGCAACCATTGGCGTTGCGGCGGCAGCAAGGGTGATTGGGGGCGCTCATGTCAAAAGAAAAGTTTGCGTTGGGGATTGACTACGGAACGGAGTCGGGCCGTGCAGTGGTGGTGCGCCTACGCGATGGAAAACTTCTCTCCTCTTCGGTGATTCCTTACCCGGACGGCGTGATTGATGATCGTCTGCCCGGCGACCCCAAGCTGGAGCCCGATTGGGCGCTTCAGAATCCTCTCGACTACCTGTACGTTCTGGAAAAAGCTGTTCCCAAGGCGCTGAAGGACGCTAAGGTGAAAGCGGAGGACGTGATCGGCATCGGCACGGATTTTACCGCCTCCAGCCCCATGCCTGCCAAGGCGGATGGTACGGCGCTTTCGGCGCTTCCCAAATATCGCAAGGTTCCCCACGTCTACGTCAAGCTGTGGAAGCACCACGCCGCGCAGCCGGAAGCCAATCGCATCAACGAAATCGGGCGCGAGCGCAACGAAGATTTCATTCGCATTTACGGGGGCAAATATTCCTCGGAATGGTTCTTCTCAAAGCTCCTTCAGGTCGTGGAGGAAGCGCCGGACGTCTACGATGCCATGGACCGCTTCATCGAAGCCGGTGACTGGCTGGTGTGGCAATTGACCGGCCAGGAAAAACGCAATACTTGCACCGCCGGATACAAAGGGATGTGGGTGAAAGGCCGCGGTTTTCCCTCAAGCGATTTCTTCCGCGCGCTCCACCCACGCATGGAAAACGTCATCGCCGAAAAAGTTGGTGAGGAGTACTTCCCACTTGGGGCGAAGGCGGGCGGCCTGACGGCATTTTGGGCGAAAAAGATGGGCCTCAAGGAAGGCACGCCCGTCGCCATTGGCAATGTTGATGCGCACGTGGCCGTGCCGGCTTGCACCGTTACCGAGCCGGGCGCCCTCGTCATGATCATGGGCACGTCCATCTGCCACATGTTGTTGGGAAACGAACGGCAAATGGTGGAAGGAATGTGCGGCGTCGTCGAAGACGGCATCGTGCCGGGACTTTGGGGTTACGAGGCGGGGCAATCCGCCGTGGGCGACATCTTTGCCTGGTTCTTCGAGCACGGCGTGCCCGATTACATTCATAGCGAAGCGCGAAAGAAGAAGGTGCCGTTTCAGGCGATTCTGGAAAAGCATGCTTCCGCACTGAAAGCGGGTGAGGCGGGCCTGCTGGCTCTCGACTGGTGGAATGGCAACCGCTCGGTTCTGGTGGATGTGAATTTGACCGGCCTGATGCTGGGCATGACGCTCGCCACGCGCGCGGAGGAAATCTATCGCGCGCTCATTGAGGGTACGGCGTTCGGCACGCGCACCATCGTTGAGGCCTTTGAGTCCAAAGGCATCACCGTAAACAAACTGGTGGCGTGCGGCGGCTTGCCGGAGAAAAACCACCTGCTCATGCAAATTTACGCCGACGTGACGGGCCGCGAGATTAACCTGGCCGACCCACTACAGACCTGCTCGGCGCTGGGAGCTGCCATGCACGGCGCCGTTGCCGCCGGGCAGGCGGCGGGCGGCTATGACTCCATCGCGGATGCCGCGCGGCAAATGGCGCGTGTACAGAAGCTGACCTTCAAGCCCCATGGGCAATGCCACGAAATTTATGACAAGCTTTACGCGGATTACCGCACCTTGCACGATTACTTCGGCCGCGGGGCGAACGATGTCATGAAGCGCCTGAAATCTCTGAAAAGAGAAATAGCGATGAGGTAAGTAATCAGTCATCAGTTGTCAGTTAAGACGGTTGAGCGTTTGGTTTTACTGATTACTGGGGACTGGATGACTCAAAATGCCCACACTCGAGCAACTCCGGCGCGAAGTCTTCGAAGCCAATCTCGGAATCTGGCGCGGAGGGCTCGTGACCATGCACAGCGGCAACGCCAGCGGCATCGACCGCAAGCGCGGCGTGGTTTTGATCAAGCCCAGCGGCATGGATTACGATCGCATGAAGCCCGCCGACATGGTGATGACCGACCTTGAGGGCCGCAAGCTGCGCGGGAAATGGAACCCATCCGTGGACCTGCCCGATCACATTTATATCTACGAGCATTGCCCGGAAGTGGGCGGCGTGATTCACACGCATTCCAATTACGCCACCAGCTTTGCAATCCTCGGCATGCCGATTCCGGCGTACACGACCGCCATTGCCGATGAGTTCGGCGGCGAGATTCCCTGCACGCCTTACGTGGATAACCAGGCTGACCACATCGGCCGGGCCATCGTTCAGTATCGCAATCGAGCTCCGGCGATACTTCTGGGAAACCACGGTGTGTTTGCCTGGGGGCCGACGCCGCGCGCGGCCCTGAAAGCCGCCGTGATGCTCGAAGACATTGCCAAGACCGTTCACCTGGCGTTGCTGCTCGGCAAACCCTCGCCGCTGCCTCCCGATGAAATAAAAAAGTGGTGGGACCGGTATCACACGTGGTACGGTCAGCCGGGGAAGAAACAATGAGTGATCCGAAGCTGGACACTTTGGACGTAAACTTCTTCTCGATTAATCTACGGGGCGAAAAACGAGAAACTCCATGATTTGTTTTAGCTCGATTCCGGCGGCATTGCTGTGGTTTGCTGCACCCGATTCCGCCCAGGGTGGAGGCGAGCTCATCCGGCTGCACCCCGTCGACATCGCCATCGTCGCCATTTATTTCGCCATTGTGCTGGGCATTGGGTTTTATCTGAAACGCTATGCCCAGAGCGGCGATGATTTCTTTCTGGCCGGGCGGGAAATGACGGCCTGGGTTGCCGGCCTGAGCTTTATCTCCGCCAACCTCGGCGCGCTCGAGCTGATGGGCTGGGCGGCGGCAACCTACCAGTACGGCATTCTGGCGGTGCATTGGTATTGGATTGGCGCGATCCCCGCCATCATCTTTCTGGGCCTCGTCATGATGCCCTTTTATTACATTTCCAAAACTCACTCCGTTCCCGGATACTTGCAGCTTCGCTTCGGAGAACCCACGCGCGCTCTGAGCGGAATTTCCTTCGCCTTCATGACGGTTCTGATGTCGGGCATCAATATGTACGCGATGGCTTTGGTCATGAAGGTGGTCCTCGGCTGGAACATTCACTTCAGCATCTGGGTGTCATCCATCACGGTGGCGGTTTACGTTGCCCTGGGCGGGCTTTTCTCCGCGATCTTCAATGAGGTGTTGCAATTCTTCCTGATCTGGCTGGGTGCACTCCTGATTCCCATCCTCGGCCTGGTGGAAACAGGCGGCTGGAGCGGCCTGGTGGCGCGCATCCACCAGAATTTTCCGCAGGGCGATTACACCCATTTGTGGAGGGACTTGGGACATTTTGCGGACAATCCCATGGGAATTCATTGGACGGGAATCGTTTTCGGCCTGGGGTTCGTGATTTCCTTTGGCTACTGGAATACCGATTTCCTGGTCGTGCAGCGCATCTTCGCCGCCAAGGATATTCGCGCCGCCAAGATGGCGCCCATTATCGGTTCTTATTTTAAAATGGCCGTCCCGTTCATCGTGATTCTGCCCGGATTGCTCGGCCTCGGACTGCTACCTTTCAAATTAGTTCCGGAGAGCGCCGTGACGGCGGGCCAACACAGTTATAATGAGGTTCTGCCGCTCATGCTGGCCCGCTATTGCGGCCCCGGGTTGCTGGGCCTGGGCGTCACAGCCCTGATCGCGGGGTTCATGTCAGGAATGGCGGGGAACGTGAGCGCCTTCGCCACCGTATGGACTTACGACATCTATCGCCCCTTTATTCGCAAGGAAGCGGCGGACCAGCATTACGTCAGCATGGGGCGCTGGTGTACGATTCTAGGGGTGGTGATTTCCATCGGCACCGCATACCTGGTGATGCAGTTCGGCAGCATCATGGATTATGTGCAGGCGCTCTTCAGCTTCTTCGTTGCGCCGCTGTTCGGCACAGTGCTGCTCGGCATGATGTGGAAACGCGCAACGCCCGCGGGCGGCTTTTGGGGGCTGCTCGCCGGCAGCGTTTCCTCCGTGGTCATGTTCGTGATGGTGAAGCTCAATCACGGGCTGCTTGCCTATTTCGCGCTTTCGAGCGATGCCAAGGATATGGCCGAAAATATGTATCGCGCGCTGTGGTCGTGGCTGATCTGCGTGATCGTCACCGTGGTCGTCAGCTATCTCACCCAGCCCAAACCCGTGGAAGAGCTCACCGGATTGGTTTATGGCTGCACCGAACTGCCGAGCGAAGGGCATTTGCCGCTCTGGAAGCGCCCGATTTTTTGGGCCGCGATCTCGGCAGCGCTATTTTTAGTCCTGCAATGGATTTTCTGGTAGGAGGTCAGTATGGGCACACAGCCTGAAGGACAGCGCTCTGGTGATGACGGAGGCAAGCGGCACGTCGCCGTTGATCAGCAGGACTCGAAACCTCCGGAACGTCAAATGATTCCCGTTTGGTTCTTTGTGGGAGTAATTCTGTTCATCTACGGGGTGATCATTTTGGGAACGGGGATCTCCGAATATTCCAGCCCGCCGCCCACCGTGCTTTCGGAGACGCATCCTGCCATCTGGTGGGGCGCTTTGCTGACCGTCATCGGCGGCATTTACGTTTATCTCCACAAGCCGAAGAAGGTTTGAGGGCCCAACTGAATGATTACTCACCTTCCGCATGCCCTGCTGTTTGCCAGCGCACCAGGGGCAACAACGATCCTCTCCATGCACGCGGTGGATTTTGTCATCATCGCCATCTATTTCGTCGTCGTGCTGGTCATCGGTTTCTACCTGAAGCGCTATGCGGCGAGCGGTGAAGGCTTTTTCATGGCGGGCCGCGAGATGAGTGCCTGGGTCGCCGGACTCAGCTTTATTTGCGCCAATCTGGGGGCGCTGGAGCTGATGGGCTGGGCCGCATCCACCTACCAATACGGAATTCTGGCGGCGCATTTTTACTGGATCGGGGCCATTCCCGCCATGCTCTTTCTGGGCGTCGTCATGATGCCCTTCTACTACATCTGCAAAACTCATTCCGTGCCCGGTTACCTGCAATTGCGTTTTGGCGAACCCACCCGCCTGGTGGGCGCTCTGTCCTTCGTCTTCCTCACCATCCTCATGTCCGGCATCAACATGTACGCGATGGCCGTGGTGATGAAGGTGATGCTGGGATGGGATATTCACTTGAGCATTTGGGTTTCATCAATCACCGTGGCCGTGTACGTGGCGCTGGGAGGCCTCGTTTCCGCCATCTTCAATGAGGTTTTGCAGTTTTTCCTGATCTGGTTCGGCGCGTTGATGATTCCCCTTCTCGGCATGGTGGAGGCGGGCGGCTGGAGCGGCCTGGTGGCGCGCATCCACCAGAATTTTCCAGAAGGGGATTACACGCACCTGTGGCGGCCCATGGCCCACTTCACGACCAACCCGATGGGCATCCACTGGACGGGCATCGTCTTTGGATTAACGATGGGCTCGCTCGGATATTGGACCACCGACTTCCTTGTTGTGCAGCGGGCACTTGCCGCCAAAGACCTTCGCGCGGCGAAACTCGCCCCCATCATCGGATCTTTTTTCAAGATGGCCGTGCCGCTGATCGTGATCCTGCCGGGACTGCTGGGCCTCGGCTTGCTGCCTTTCAAACTGGTGCCAGAGAGCGCCGTCGGGCCCGGCCAGCACAGCTTTAACGAAGTTCTGCCGCTCATGCTGGCGCGCTACTGCGGGCCGGGATTGCTGGGCCTGGGCGTCACCGCGCTCATCGCCGGTTTCATGTCCGGAATGGCGGGCAATGTGAGCGCGTTTGCGACCGTGTGGACGTACGATTTGTACCGGCCGTTCCTGCGCAAAAGCGCCAGCGACGCCCACTACGTTTCGATGGGCCGCTGGTGTACCATCCTCGGGGTGATCATCAGCATCGGCACGGCGTATCTGGTGATGCAGTTCGCGAGCATCATGGATTACGCGCAGGCCGTCTTCAGTTTTTTCATGACCCCTCTTTTCGCCACCGTTTTCATCGGCATGATGTGGAAACGCGCCACGCCGGCGGGAGGATTTTGGGGCTTGCTGGTGGGCACGCTCTCTTCTCTCGGGATGTGGCTGCTGGTCAGGCTCGATCCCAGCAAGCTCGCGTGGATTGCTCTTTCGATTGACGCCAAGGCCATGGCCGAGAACATGTACCGGCTGCTTTGGTCGGGCATTATCGCGGTGATCGTCACCTTGGCCGTTAGCCTTTTAACGCAACCTAAACCCGAGGCAGAGTTGGTCGGCCTCGTCTACGGTTGCACGGAAATCCCCAGCGAAGGCCACCTGCCACTGCTCAAACGCCCCATCTTCTGGGCAGCCATTTCCTTCGCAATCTTCGCGCTGCTGCAATGGATCTTCTGGTAGGTGTTGGTCGACTAGTTCGGGGGCCTGCCAGTTCTCACACTTCGGGTATTCCCAGATCCTTCGACCCCAGGGGCGACATCTTGACGTTGGGCGCGTACTCTTCGAGCAGGTCCAATGCAATGCGCGCGCGGTGCAGGCGCTCGCGGCCCATTTTGACGGCGAGGTCCTCGATGTGAATTCCTGACGGATAGATATCCGGAGCATTGCGCAGGCCGAACTTGAAGTAGACGGGCGCCGTGACCTCAATGATCCTGGCCATTTCGTAGTATCGAACGAACCCGCCGAAGTTATCCGGAACTTCGATATAGAGATCGATGGGAATGTCGACCGCCTGGCGAATGGCTCCCATTTGTGCCGGGCTCAAATCCGTGGGAATGTTCAAGGTAGAGACACCGCACTGTTCGAAGATCAGAGCTGTGGCGGGATTGGCGGCGGGCAACGTGACGGAGCTTTTGATCACCAGGTTTTTCGGTAATTCACCTTTCTGTTTCATGGCGTCCAGCACCCAGATGAGCCCGAGGTCGGCAGGAAGAATGCTGCGAATGCCCAGGTCGCAGGCGCGGCGAACGTCCTCGATGGCGTAAACGAGTTGGTCCGCGCCGCGATGCTGAAGGCCGATGACCTTGCCCGCTGCGGAGGCCGTCTGAGCCCCCGTTTCAAACGTGGCGCGCGGGCCGACGAACAGGCAAACTTCGATTCCCTCTTCGTGCCCGATTTTCACCATCTCTCGGATTTCGCCGCGGGTGAGCAGCATCACACCGCTTCCCTGGCTCACGCGGTGGATCGGAACCCTCTGGGCTTTTGCCGCTCCCAGCACTTCGCGGAACACTCGCGGACCTTCGACACTCGGAATCTCGATTCGAAACTGCCCGCCGTCCTTGAAACGCTTCGAGCTGGGCTTGAGCCCATGATTGTCCTCGCCGGGAAGTTTGAGTTTGGAGAGAAATTGTTGAGTCTTCTTCATGGTTGCTCCCTTGCCGATTCTTCTATCTGATCCGCAGAATCTTCGTAAACGCCAGTTGCCACGGACGGCGGACCAAGGACGCTCTTACTGTGTATACTTCATGTAAACTGTGCGAGTCTCCGTGTAGAAATCCAGCGCCGCAGGTCCCTGTTCCCTCATTCCAAAGCTGGATTCCTTCGTTCCCCCAAAGGGAAGCTGATATTCCACGCCGGCCGTGGGTAGGTTTACGGTGATCAGCCCGGCTTCGATCCTGTTTATGAACTGATAGACGCGCGTGAGGTCGCGCGAGACAATCGAGGCGGAAAGGCCGAACTTCACTCCGTTGGCCAGGCGCATGGCGTCCTCAAAATCCTCAGCCACCATCAATCCCAGCACCGGCCCGAAGACTTCCTCCTGCGCGATGCGCATCTCCGGCGTTACGCCGGTGAAGATCGTGGGCTCAACGAAAAAACCTTGGTCGTAAATGCCTCCCGTCAGGCGCTTCCCGCCGCATACCAGCTTTGCGCCCTGGGTTTGTCCAATTTCTATGTATTTCAGGTCAGTGGACAGTTGCGCCGCGTCCACTGCCGGGCCGATGTCAATTCCGGCCTCAAGCCCATTGCCCACTTTCAGCTTGCGGGTTTTGGCGACGAGCTTTTCCACTAATGGTTCGTAGATCGCCCTTTCAACAATCGCCCGGCTGCAAGCGGTGCATTTCTGGCCGGTCGAAAAAAATGCGCCGTTCACCAAAACGTCGGCGGCGTAGTCGAGGTCAGCATCCTTCAAAACGATGGTCGGGTTCTTCCCGCCCATTTCCAATTGGACGCGGACTTTGCGTCGCGTCGCTTTTTCATAAAGCGCGTTGCCGACCTCGCACGAGCCCGTGAAGGAGACCGCCCGGACGGCGGGATGCTCCACCAGAGCGTTACCGACCTCGCCTCCCGGTCCGGTTACGTAGTTCAATACCCCTGCGGGAATTCCCGCTTCGTGGAGCGCCTCCACTATTCGATAGCCGCTGAGCGGGGCGAGTGACGCCGGCTTGATCACCACGGTGTTCCCCGCCACGAGCGCCGGGGCCAATTTCCAGGCGGGAATGGCGCTGGGAAAGTTCCAGGGAGTGATGAGCGCCACCACGCCCAAGGACTTGCGCAGGGTGTAGCAGAAAACGTTATCGCGCTCGGAAGGAATCTGGTAGCTGAACTGGCGTGCGCCTTCGCCGCCGAAATAACGAAAAATGTTGATGGCGCGCTTCACCTCACCTTTGGCTTCGGGCAGAGTTTTGCCCTCTTCGCGCGTCATCTCCTCGCCGAGCTTGGCGAGCCGACGCTCCAGAAGCTCTGCGGCCTTGAAGAAGTATTCACCGCGCCGCGGGGCAACCATCGCATTCCAGGCGGGAAACGCCTTCGCCGCAGCATCACACGCCGCCTGGACATCTTCCGCACTCGAAGCCTGAAAGTTGCCGACGATTTCGCCGGTGTTGGCGGGATTAATGTTGGGGAATGTCTTTCGTGACTGGCATTCCACCCATTGGCCGCCAACGTAATTGCGAAATAATTCCGACATATGTGCTCCTCCCCCCGAACGAACTCCTGAATCAGCTTCGGGGCCGGCTTACCCTCAGTTAGGCAAGCATCATCTTCATGGGTTGCAAGGTGCGGCTGAAAGGATTAAGAATCAGGCCGAGGATTTCAAGCGTCACCACACCCAGCAGCGCCTCATCATCCTTCTCGCCCAGCATGACGGGCGTGTGTCGCCGTCCTTGTGGAAGAGAGATTTCGCACTCGGATACCTTCCTCTCAACTTCCGTTCCATCCGCAAGGATGCATCTGACCGAGTCCAAGGGTTCAAGCCCAATGGAACGCCAAATTTTCTGAGGCAGGAGAGTATAAGTTGCGCCGCTATCCACCAGGAATCTTAAAGTTGCATGTTTTCCCTTTGGCCCCGTTACCATTCCCTCGATGTGGATCAGTCCCATAAACCTCCTGACCGGGGATCGCGGTCCCCATCATAGCTTTTTGATGCCCCATTGGCCGCGCAGATTCTATTCGCTCTTGATTCTCAGTAGCCGCCGCATTTCTTCCTCCGCTCGATTCATGGGGTGCGTGTCCGCCTGGGCGCGCAACTTCTTGAAGTTGGGATATCCCGTCGCCTGCTCGCCGAGCCATTCGGTATTAAATCGGCCGTCGCGGATTGCCGCCAGTGCTTTATCCATAAAATCATCCATCGCCTTGGCGAAGGGCAGAGAGTTCGCACGCGACAAAGTTCCGTACTGGCTCGTCTGGGAGTGGTAGCGGGTTTGTTTGAAGAAACCCACGCGCGCCATTTCGCGGAAAATCTCCGCCCCTTCACCCGACCCCCACATTTCGAGCGCTACCATCTCCGGCGGGAATCCCTTGGCGGCGAGGAGTTCGAACGCCGCAGTCCAGGTGCGGAACAGGAGCGGCCACACCGCCTGTTCCTGAAACAGGTCAAGCTCCGTTTCTTCCGCGAAATTGGTCTTGAACGCGCCGGCACGCGTGGCGCCGATGCCACGCGCCCAGGCCAGCGCGGTTTCCATGGCGTGGCCGGAGGCGTCCTGCGCAACGGCGACGAAGGCGGGCGACCCGCGGCCCGCCACAAACGATTCGCGCACTTCCGCCCCAATCATGCGCGGCGCCACCATAATCACATCCACGTCCGCGGGCGGCTTGATGAGGCCAAAGTGAATGTTGTAGCCGTGGGCAAAGTCGAGCGTCTGCCCGGTGTGCAGCCGGGGCTTCAAAACGTCGTTGTAAACGTCGCGCTGCACTTCATCGGGAATGAGCAACGCAATCACGTCCGCGCGCTCGGCCACTTCGGCGAGAGAGCGGACGGTGAAGCCATCCTTCTCCGCCTGGCCTCCCGATTCGTCGCGGAGCGTGCCGACCATCACCTCCAGGCCCGAATCGCGCAGATTCAACGCCTGCGCGCGTCCTTGATTTCCATAACCAATGAATCCGAGAGTTTTGTTGCGAAGGATTTCCAGGCTGGCGTCGGGATCGTAGTAAGCTTCCATAGTTTTGTCTTTGCCTTTCGTAAAACAGGATCGTGCGGCGGAAAATCTATTATGTGCAACCTTGCCGCTCGACGTCAATCAAGCCACGGAACACGTAGTGGGTCAGTTTCAATTCCGTAGGGGCAGGGCTTGTCCCTGCCCCTCAGTCCAGCGGCATTGGGTAGGGCACCTGAAAGGGGGCGCCCCTACTTCGAAATTTCGAATTCGCCCACAACCACGAATGGCCATCGATCCGGCAGCGATCCCCTTATTGCGGAACCACCGGAAGAATGATTGCGGAGGGATGTTCGCCGTTGTGGTAAACGTTGTTGATGGCCTTCACCATACGCGTCGAACGGCCCTGGTCCTCGCCCGTATTCAGGTTCCGGTCGTAATGCGGGAAGTTGCTGCTGGAGACCTCCAGGCGCAACTTATGCCCTTTCAAAAAAACGTTGGAGGTGGCCACAAGGTCGATGGTGAATTTGTAGATTTCGCCGGGGTTCATGAGCTCCGCTTTTTCCTGGGAGCGGCGGTAGCGGGCGCGAAGGATTCCATCGGTCAGGTTTTGCGCGAATCCGTTTGGCCACACGTCCACGAGCTTGCCGGTGAAGTCCGTGTCCACCGCCGAGGAGCTGGCGTAGAGCTCCAGCGTGATCGGACCGGTGACCTCCGTATCCTCGTTGAACGCCGGCGTGGAATACACCAGCACATCGCGGCGCGCTTCCACGCCCCGTTGGTCGAACGCGCCGGAGGCCTCGTGGCTATTGTCGCAGCAAAGTCCGCCGCCGCGCGTGGGAGCGGGGTCCGCCGGGTCGTAGGTGTACTTGTCGGCAGGTTCCGAGGCCGGAGCCGTAGTACTCAGCACGCCGTCACCGCTCAGTGTGTTGGCGCTGCCCTCCGAGTGAAGGAAATATCGTGTGCTCCGGGCGCGCGCGAGGGGCCAATCATCCTCCTCACGCCAAGCGTTGCGCCCCATCACGAATATTTTTACCGGCTTTTCCTTTTCGATTCCGTTGTCGATACCCTTCAAGACGTAATCGAACCATCGCAGCCGGAGCCCTTCGATATCGTAAGGATTGTCGCCATTGCGCGCGTTGGGGCCAAAATCCACGTCGCCCGTTTTGCCCGTAAAGGGTCCATGGAACCAGGGTCCCACGATCAGGCGCTGGCCTCGCCGCGCCGCTTCACTGCCGCCGCGCGCTTTGATGTGCATGTAGTTTCGCAGTGTTCCGCCCAGGAACAGGTCGTACCAGCCGCCCTGGTGATAGGCGGGAACCATGATGTTCGCGTCGTGCTCGTCGATCGAGAGGGCTTTCCAATAGTCGTCGTAATCCGGATGGGCGAGCCAATCGTAATAATACTTGGCCATGCCCTCCGCCGTGCCGATGCTGAGCAGGGGATAATCGGAGAGCGGCAGGTTCATGTCCCAGCGCGAGGCTTTGGATTCATCGCCCATGCGCCGGTCAAAGGTGTTGATGGCCAGGCCGCTCGTCCACGACTGGTTGAACCAGAGCGCAAACGCCCCGCCCTGGTACACCCATCCTTCGTGATAATTGGAGGCCGTGATCTGCGGAAACATTGCGACCAGGTGCGGAGGCGAGGCAATGGCGGCAAGCATCTGCGTGGCTCCCACGTAGGAACCGCTGTACATCGCCACTTTTCCGTTGCAGTAGGGCAAGGCGGCGGCCCACTCCACCGTGTCGTATCCGTCCTGCGATTCGTACTTGAATGTGTACCATTCCCCTTCCGAGCCGAAGCGGCCGCGCACGTCCTGGGCTACCACCACATAGCCGCGCGCTGCGGCCAGGGGGCCAAAATCGATTTCGCTGCGCCGGTCGTAGGGCGTGCGCGTCAGGAGCACGGGAAATTTCCCTTCAGCTTTGGGCCGGTAAATGTCCGCGCGCAGCACCGCCCCGTCACGCATTTTCACCGGCACGCCGCGCTCCA
>JASHTO010000610.1 GCA_030040515.1 Terriglobia bacterium | reverse complement strand
TGAACGACGGTGTTGCCTTTGATGTCCAGTGTGTAGGAAACATTTCCGATCGTTTGGATGGTTTTGCGACGTGGGATGGGAAACGTCACGACCAGCGCTTCACCTGGCGCGGCGCTGCCCAGGTTAAGATAGCGTCCCTCCCAGCGGAAAGCCCGAGAGCCTATGCCCGTACCGGCCACAACTTCAGGACTGGCCGCTTGCACCCACTCCGGCACGCGGACCAGCACGGCACTCAGCGGCTTTTTCACTTTTATTTCCACCCGGCCTTGATAGGGAATATAGCTGTAAACATCGGCCCACTTGGAAGCCCGGTTGAGCAGCAGGTTCAGGCGAAGTTGGCCGGCGTGGTAATCGAGAATATGCTGCCAGAGATAATAGATCGCACGCGACGAATTCCCTGTGCAGCAGTGCTGGATGGAGTGCGGATGATTAGGTGCCTCCACGCCGAAGTCGTTCCCGGAAGACCAGCCGGCGAACGCCCCGATATTGCGTTCCGGCACGTGGTCTCCTGTTTCATTCCACGCAACCGGCTTACGAAGTGAGCGCTCCGCAAGCCGGTAAACCCAATCCGCACTCGTTAGCTGCGATTCGGCAAAGTGATTGCGGGCCCAGCGATCGGCGTCGTCCCAGTAGTCGGCCACCCCCGCCGCGCTCATCTTCACAGCCATAGCCAACATGTCGGCAATCGTGTCCGTCTCACAGCGGTCGTACTGTGGCAGAAACCATTCTGGAAAGAAGCCGACGGTCGTGCAACTGTAATTCGCCTTCACCCATTCGTAGGCGGAGCGAACGAAATCAAGGGTCGCCTTATCTTGAGCGGCGATTCCATATTCCAGGACGGCGACCAGTCCAATACCGTGCCCGTGACCATGCTCGCCGTGCACGAGCGAGCCGGGATTCCAACTCTTCACCCACTGTTTCTCCTGCGGGCTGAATAACCATGGCCCGTCGGGATCGTAATACTGGGCGTGAAAACGAACGTAACGCGCCAGCTTGCCGGCAAGCCGAAGCGCTGGCTCATGCCCGGTGGCCTGATAATATTGGGCCAAGCCCTGAATGATGCGGCCGCTATTCTCTTCCGCCATGATGCCGGTCGGCATACTGGCACCCTGTCCAAACTTGCCATTGGGCACCAAGCTTCCGCTGGGAAAGTATGCGTATTCCCCGCGATCCACAGCCAGTTCGCTGAGGCGTTGAATCATTTTCTCGATGGTCGATTTCCACATCGGGTTTCGGTCGCGAAGGTAGTAGACCGTCATGGCTGAGATCGCCCGTTGGCACGACATCGGATTTCCGATTTGAGTGACGGCGGGATCATTGATTGCGATCAATTGACAATCCGGCTTCCAGCATGGCTGCACATAGGCAACCGCGACACTGATGGAGCTCCAGGGTCGGCCTCGGAAGGGAACATAAATCAGCCCATCCGGCCCAACGGACTTCAGTAGAACTCGCATCCATTCCTCGTCGACATGATCGTTCTGGGTGCTTCCCGTGGCGACGCGGAGCAGCGGTAGAGCTTCCATCATGCCTTCGACGTTCTGGACCCAGTCGTTAAAGTTGTGTTCCATCACCGGAGGGTTGCGATAGAAAGTAGCCAGCCAATAAACCTCCGCGTTGGCATTGCCGTCGGTAATGGAGGTGAGCGCGTTGATGCACAACTTCCCTCGCTCGGCGATATCCAGAGTGTCCGGAACCATATCCGCATATCGATGTCCCTGGGCGGAGGGGGCTTGAAACGACGGAATATCTTCGCGAATATATTGAACCTTCAGCTTGCCGGGCGGCAGACTATGCGGAATATTGAACGATTCGGAAAAGCCAGACGGCGATACGACCACGTCCTGGCCTTTGTCGTCAGCGAACAGAGACCCGCCCATCGCGAGCAGCGATGCTTTCACGAAGTCTCGCCTATCCATTTACATTGCTCCGATTGCAGATCGATTGGGGGGCCCCGCATCAGGGCTGTGATTTCCTGCGCATGAGTACTGACCAAGCCGGAGGTCCGAGTGAGCCAGCCCGGTTGGACTCCAGCCTGCAATCCCGACGCCATTCTACGCTGAAGAGCGAAAGGAAGTCAAAATCCAACTCCTCCTCTGTTACCCCCGTGGAACCATCCTCGTTGGGGCGGTCACCGCGCTTCGAGGCAAGGAGCAGGAATTGTGTGCCGGGGTGCGAAAGGACTCGGAGTGTCTCGAGGTAAGCTGTCAGGTTCTGGTCTCTTACCACGTGGTAACAGCCGCGATCGTAGAGAAAATCGAAGGGTGCTATGGGCGGAGGCGCCAGAACATCTGCAAGGAGCCAGTGGACAGACACGCCGGCTCGTCGGGCCTTTTCCTGGGCCTGCTGCAATGCCGTCGGCGCCACATCCATAGCCGTAACATCGAACCCTTGGCGGGCCAGATAAATGGCGTCATTGCCGCTCCCACAGCACAAATCCAGGGCCCGACAGGCGCGAATCTGGCCTGATGCAACTACTCTCTTGAGCTCATCCGCGGCGTGCCCGATGTCCCAAATGGGAGGATGGGAGGCGCGGTAGTCAGCGTCCCACAAATCAAGCAGACGCCTGCCCTCTGAATCATGGGGAAGCACTCCACTCGGCAGCGGTCGGGAATCCACAAGACTCTTTCCATTCCGATCAAAGATTGCAACCTGCCCGGCGCCTTCACTCGGCGGCGGCAGATCCAATGTCACTGTTTCCTTGCCAGTCGTGATGCTCAAATTCCATTGGTTTTGGCGATGCGCCAGCTCGGCCCGCGCGGATGAGCTGTCATTCTTACTGCGGACATAAAACACGGTGAGGAAGCGTGTGCCGGGGAAATCGTCCTGCGGACGGATTTCCAGATTGAAGGGTTCTCCCTTGACCTCGCCATCAGACGGCCCACTCAGGTGATAAGTCACGTTCTGAGGGAGCAGTGTCTTCCAGACCACTTCGGTGTCACCCGAGGTTGTGCGGCCACTTTGGCCTGCGAGTCGAGGACGATTTGGGGTGATGATGAGCCATTGCCCTGTAAACGCCGACGGCGCATTAACAATTTCATCATCAATCACGAATGTCGAAGGCGGTAAGATGAAGACGCGGCGAATCAACTGCGGCGCGCCTCCTGAACCGCTGGGAGGGCGTTGACCGACGACAAAACCAGAGGGCCCGCCGAGCGCATAAATGAAGAAGGGTTTCTCTTCAAAAGCGAGCAGGCTTTGCGCCGGCATGTCCGCGGGGCGATAAAGCTGCTTGACCACCACGGGGTAAGCGTCATCGTCATTCCCCGGCGCGGTGAGACATTTCTGGAGTTCAATCAATTGCGAAACCCGAATGGAAGGCGTGAACGAGGTCTGGGAATCACTCGCCAGCGTCTTTGCGGGCCAAGGCACCCCGCACGCGGCGACAGCCACGATCAGAAGTGCCAAGGATAAGCGCCAGCCGAAGCGCGAGGCGGGCTGGGAGCAGCCCTTACCGGCACCTCTGAAATTGCCACACCAACACCCGAGCACGAGGCACGTCAGCCTTAACTTCGGTTCGAAAGGGCAAACGCCACCATTAGACAAGGCTATTTTTCAATGTCCCTTGATAAGATTCCACAACGCGCCGCCCAAGATTGCCAGACAATATTCTGATGCTCACTGCAACTTTGACGTGGCCCAGGAACTTGACTCCGGGGGCTTCACCGCTCCAGCATCTGCGTGATTTCCTTGACAATCCTCTCCGTGGTCGGTTGCAAATACGCGTCAAGTGAGGGACTAAAGGCGTGGGGGGCTGACAGCGCACAGATACGGCGCACGGGGGCGTCCAGATCGTCCAAAGCCGACTCTGCTACAAGAGCCGCCACTTCAGCCGAGAACCCACAGGTAGCATAGGCCTCATCCACAATCGCCAGGCGCCCGGTCTTGGCCACCGAGGCAAGAATAGCTTCCCGGTCGAGGGGCGCCACCGTGCGCGGGTCGATCACCTCAACGGAGATGCCGCTTTTCGCCAGCATTTCGGCGGCCTCCAAAGCCCGTGAGACCATCAAGCTGACCGCTACCAGCGTTACGTCAGTCCCCGGTCTGCGAATTACCGC
>JASHTO010000609.1 GCA_030040515.1 Terriglobia bacterium | reverse complement strand
GCATTTGCCACTCGAACCGCGGCGTAGTCAGGGCTTCCCTCCGCCGGAGCGAGTGACGCGAGGGCGATGGTCGTCTGTACGGAATCGGGTCGATTGACGAAGAAGACCGCATGAGGTGGAACGAATGTGGGTTTCTCCACGGGAGGCGCGGGGAGAGTGGCAGGCGGGGCCCAGCGGGCGAAAAGTGATTGGCACGTGCTTGCCATTTTGGCGGAATCGAAATCTCCCACCACTACTAGCAGTGCCTGGTCCGGCCGGAATCGCCGCGCGTACTCGGTTCGCAGTTCCTGCGCGGTGGCTTTGGCGATGGTATCCTGCGTGATGGAAGTCACGGCGTAGGGGTGCTGCCTGAAGAGGGCGCGGGCCAAGGCACGGCTCGCCAGAAACTGAGGGTCGGCCTCCTGCTGCTGAAGGTGGTCGGCGGCGTTGCGTTTGGCCAATTCCACCTCGCTGTCGGGAAAGGTGGCGTTTTGCGCGATGTCAGCGAGCACGGCGAGTCCCGCTGTAGCTTTTATTGAAAGCACGCTGGTGTTGATCACGATGGCTTCAACCCCCGCGCTGCCATTCAGATCGCCGCCCGCCGCCTGCAATTCCTCGGCGATCTGCCGGGCATTGCGAGTGGTCGTTCCCTGGTCGACCGTCGCAACCATCAAATCCGCAAGACCGGGGAGATCCCGAGGATCGGCCGACATGCCGCCCCGCACGGCCAGCGTATAAGAAACCTTTGGAAATCCCGGGCGTGCGACGAACCAAAGCATCATGCCATTCGGCAGTGTTTGCGTTGTTACCTGCGGTGCAACAAACGGCTTTAGTTCTCCGTAGGCAGGCAGGTCCTTGGGTAGAGGTTTTTCCTTTTCGGCGGCCTGGAGATGGGCTGCGGTAAAAAGCGTCAAACAAAACATGGCGAAAATTGCTGGGAACCGGACAACTTCACTCCCGGCCCCTTTACCCGCCCGAGGCGACCGGGTGGAATGAGATAAACTGGATCGCGAATTCACGATCATTAGCGGGCTCCCTTCTCGCCGCTGCCGAGGCTGGCAGTGGCCTGCGCGGGGACGCGATTGATGATGGTGCGATGAGTTTTCACCAAATATGTTCGGGCAAAGTTCTGCACTTCCGCCGCCGTCACCCGTGCCAGTTCATCCGGAACCTGATTCACACTGTCAGGCGTTCCGTCCAGCAGCGTGGCGTGGGAGAGTAGGGAAGCGCGGTCGACAGGAACTTCCATGTTTGAATACCAGTCCGACTGCATTTTGGCGCTGATGCGCGCGAGTGCTGCAGCGCTGGGGCCTTTCGTGGCGAGGTCATTCAATGCCTCGTCATACGCGGCGAGCAGGTCATCTTCCTTCACATTCGGCGGATAGATGATGAACGAGGTCAGCAGCGTTGGGCCGTCGTATTCGAAGGGGTTCCCGAAGACAAAATTTACGCCGCCGCTCACATCGAGCGCAACTTTCTTTTCCTTTACCAGCGCCTGATACAGTACGGAGGCCTGCCCGTTGTGGAGCAGTTCGCCCACCAGCGCACCCACTACCGCGTCGTGCGAATGGCGCGGCGGCATGCGGTAGCCGATGGCCAGCGCCGGCACGCGCGCCAGTTTGTCCTGCTCGGTCGAGCGGCGTTCGGCGGTTTGGGGCGGTTCGGTGAGGTCGGGCTTGGGCGGCACTTGGCGTGGAGCGATTCCGCCGAAATATTTTTCCACCTTGGCGAAGACTTCGGCCGGAGTCACGTCGCCGGCAATCGCCATCACGGCGTTGTTGGGCGCGTAGTAGTGCTTAAAGAATGCTTCCACGTCCTCTATCTTCGCCGCGTCCAGGTCCTTGAAGTCGCCGTAGAAATTGTGCGCGTTGGGAAATTTGTCGAACGCCTTGCCCGGCAGATCGATGGCGAAGAAGAGGCCGTAGGGCTGGTTCAGCACGTTGACGCGCACTTCCTCCTCCACCACTTTGCGCTGGTTTTCGAGGTGCTCGGGAGCGAAATCGAGAGTCTTCAGGCGGTCGGCCTCAAGCCAAAGCACAGGTTCGAGCGCGGAGGTGGGCGCCGAGTCAACGTACTCGGTGAAATCGTAGCGCGTGTCGGCATTGTCGTAACCGCCCCCGCCTTCGATTACCCGGTCAAACGTTCCTTTGGGTGCGTCGGGCGTGCCTTCAAACATCATGTGCTCGAACAGGTGCGCGAAACCGGTGTGGCCCGGCGGTTCCAGGCGAAATCCGATGCGGTAGGAGATGCAGAGCCCAAAGGTCGGCGCCGAGTGGTCCTCGGACACAACCATCACCAGGCCGTTCGGCAGCTTTTTGGTGACCGCCGGCACCTTCCATTCTTCCGCAGCGCGCGCGCCACCCGCCAGTCCCAGAAAACCGGCTAGAAGTAAGGTCAATCGCCAAAGCTTCATAAACGCTCCGTGCTGCTTGAATTCATCAAGTGTTATGCAGATTCGCCTTGACGGCAGGGTTACCCATTATAACGAATTAGACGCGGGGAGAGTTCATTCGTCTCAATCGTTCTTAAGGCGATTTTCCGTTTGCATATCCGTTGCTGTCGCTGCCGAGCATTCAGGAATTCCCCGATGTGCGAGGCCATCTCTTTGTACCCGCGTCAGCTCACGATGAGTTGGAGCGTGACGCTGTGGGTGAGGGTGGTCGTTCCCGAGGTTGATGTGCCGGTGACGGTCAAATTGTATGTCCCGGCGGGGGTGCCGGAATTGGCGCTGCTCATGGGTGTGGAGCCGCTGCACGCGGCCGCGCCCGTGGCCAAGGCAAGCGCGCCCGCCGCCAGCATGGCGTAAGCCCGCCGGCGCCCGCGCCTTGCGATGGTCAGGACTGCAAACGACAGCGCCACGAGGGCCTCGATGATGCTCATCAACTTCAGTGGACCGACCGGGCCGAACCCTCGCCAACCGGGCATCCCCGCAGCCGTTGTGGCAACGCTCACGGCCAGCGCAATGGAGGAACTCCCGCTGGGAGTGGCCGAAGTGGGCGAAACCGTGCATGTTGCCCCGGCCGGCGCGCCTGTGCAGGCAAATGAAATGGCTTGATCGAATTCTCCCTCGGCCGCCACGCTCAGCGAATATTGGGCAGTCTGCCCCGGCGACACCGTCGCGGAAGCCGGATTCCCTCCGCTCACGGACAAAACGAAATCCACCACTGAGCCCAACAATCCAAACACACCCACGCCCGTGGTTGTTCCCACAAACACTTGTCCATTGGCAATAGTCGGCGTGATGAATTTGTTTCCCGCTCCGAACTGGTCGCGCGTTCCCGCTTGATTGCTGTTGTAGAGCTCATTGGAAAGGTTATTGGCGGCGTAAGCGTGCAGGATGGCGGGGGTGGTGTTTTCCGTCGCCCAAACAATGCCGTTGCTTGCGCCATTGGCGGAGATGCTGGGAGTTGCTCCGGGGTAAGCAAAGGTCGTGGCGGTGGACGAGACGGGAGAAGTCTGGAGCAGCGCGTTGGAGAACTGAAAAGCCATCAGGTTGGAGCCCACCGGCCCGTAGTAGAGCCATCCATTGAAATAAGCAGGGTTTCCCCAAATTCCTCCGGGGAGAGATCCCGGCAATTCCTGGTAAATGTTGTCAGAGGTAGAATTGAACTTCCCCATGTTGTTGCGGTCGGCAAGATAAAGCGTCTGGTCTTTTCCCGCTCCCACGGCCAACTGGTGCGTCACGCCATTTGCATCCGTCATGTCCGGCAGAAGCAGCGCGCCGCCGGAGCCCAGGTCCTCGTCCGCATTGGATTCGGCTACGGTGGCCGACATGGTGAAATAATCGGCCACCGCCAGGCCGCCGTTCGCCGTAGAGATTTTGACCATCGCATTCCCGTAATCGCCCTGCGAGGGGAATCCTGACGAATTGAGCGTCGTGTCAAACGTGCCGTTCGCCATCAACGGGTATATATTTCCGTTTGAATCCGCCGCCAGCCCCCCACCGCTCATCCAGATTGAACCCTCGCTGCCGTTTGGCGTGAGGTTGAGAACATTGACCTGGCTGAGAGTGCTTTCGTTGTACGCGATGATCCATCCGGTATAGGGGGTAAAGTCGCAATGAGATGTCCACGCGGTGTAAATCACGTGATTCAACAGCAAAAGGCCCGCCCGTTCCGCATACTGTCCGGGATCGAAGATGACGTTCGTGCCATTGGAGTTGGCGCCCTTGCCGGGATAGCTGGCCTGCACTTCCGTCGGGCCGCCGAATAACTCCGCGCCGGTGGTCATGTCCAGCGCATGGAGCCGCTGATGGTAGGCCGAAGAGGAGTCCTTGGTCATGCTGACAACGTAGATGGCTCCATTCGGCCCGCTCGTGCGGTCGATGACGGGCGTGGAGGTGATTCCAATTTCCGGCGTTATCTGCGTGCAACCGTGATTGTCGGAAGTGGTTTCGCCCGGCCCGATGAGCGAAACCTGCCAGAGTTGCGCGCCATTGTTCGCATTGAAGGCGTAAACGCTGTCGTTCTCAGTGGCCACGTAAAGCACGTTGGGAGTTCCCTGGCCGGGAATGGCGACCGATGAGGCGTAGAGCGGCTGCGCGTCCACTTTGCCGTCCACACTGAGTTGGAAGAGTTTTCCAAACTGCGAGGAGTTCACGTTCGCTGGCGTTAGAGTCGTCTCGTTCAGATTTTGGCCGGTGCGAGCAGTATCATTGTGGTAGGTCAAAACATCCTGGCCCCACGAAGGCAGCGCAAAGAGGCAGACCAACAGGACCACCCGGGTCGTCACGCGCAGTGCGAGTGATAATTTGCCAAAGGCCGCGCCCGATTGAGTCACCTGCCGCATCAAAATTCCCCAATCACATGATTTGCGGTTCAGCCCCGCCCCATCTGGCCCTTAGATTATGCGCTCGGGCAAAAGGGTTTTCCTCGCTCATTCAGAAGGGAGAACATTTTTGGAAGGCAGTTGCGCAACTCCAGTTGAGCAATATGGCGCGAAATCACGATCGCTGAGGGGAGGGAGCACAGCCCCGTTTCCGAAACCTGTATCGAGCCACAGGCGCCCGACATGTTGCGAGACCTCAGGCGCGGGAGGAGAGCGATCTTAGTTTCATGCCGCCGGCTGCGAAGCGGTTCGACGGACGAACGCGGCGGCGTAGATGCTCCCGAGCAGCCCGCCCACGATGACGGTCCACCCAATCCAAAGGCTCATCTGCGGAAGCACGGCCAGGTCAATGAACTTTTGAGCAAACGATGTCACCACGAAGCCTGGCGTCGTAACGTCGTAGTGCGTGCCCCAACCCTGGCCGCCATCCGCGCTCATGGCAATGAACATCACCACAACCACGGGGATGCGCGCGGCGAAGGCGTACACCAGCAATGCGTTCCCCAGCGCGCGCCATCCCAGCCGCGGGATAAAGGCGGACGCCAGCTCAAGCACTAAGCCCAGAAGAAGCAAGGCGGTTATGTGCTTGTTGAAACCAATTCCAAATGCCACAGCGCCCAGGAAAAACACCACGAATCCCACGACGCACATCCCGATGGCTTTGCCGTTGCTGGAGGGACCCTCATTCGCTGTAGCCAGCTTCCAGGCAAAATAAGGTCCGAAGATGATGGGGAGCCAGGAGATGCCCACAATGGCCATGCCGCCTCCAGGCGCTCTGCTGAAGAAAAGCCGCGACCATCCCTCCAATTCTCCCACCAGCCGCAGAATGGTGATCGCCAGCGTGATCAGGGCAGGGATCAAAACCAGGCTGCCGATGCTGACCTTTGAACTTGTTCCGTTCATATGCCTCCTTTGGCGCTAACGGAGTCCCGGGGATTGATGGTGTGAGTATAATGGAGTAATCATCCTCCTGCAAACTCAGAGAAGATGTGATGTCAAAGCTCTTTAGAAATGTCCCCTTTCTTAGCTCATTAGAAGTGTCCCCTTTTCGTTTGGTTTGTGTTTTTCCTCTCTGGTTCTGGTTTTTGCTTTTCCGTTGGGCCTGCCCGGAGCGGAGCCCTGCGGAGCCCGAAGGGCGGAGCGCTTAGGGCGCAGCGGAGGGCAGGCCCAACGGAGGCCGCGCTGCGCTG
>JASHTO010000608.1 GCA_030040515.1 Terriglobia bacterium | reverse complement strand
ATAGTGGTCAATGCGAAAGATGCAGGACTCGGGAAAGATGGAATGCAGGATGCGGTTGAGCTCCTGTGCCGAGGCGAGGTCGTGCCCGAAGGGCTTTTCAACGATCACGCGCGCCCGAGCCTCCCCCGATTCGCCCGCGCAGCCCGCCTTGGCAAGTTGCTGCACCACAGTTTCGAAAAGCGCGGGAGGGATGGCGAGATAGTTCGCGGGCCGCCGCGCGCTGCCGAGCTCTTTGCGCACGGCTTGAAACGTGGCGGGGTCTTTATAGTCGCCGTCAACGTAGCGCAGCAGGCCGCTCAGCTTTTCGAACGCGGCGGGGTCCACACCACCATGTTTTTCCAGGCTGTCCTGGGCTCGGGCGCGAAGCTGATCGAGGTTCCATCCCGCCTTGGCTACCCCCACCACCGGCACGTTCAGACGTCCGCGCTTGATCAGGGCCTGGAGGGCCGGAAAGATTTTTTTGTACGCCAGGTCGCCGGTGGCCCCGAAGAACACCAGGGCGTCGGAATGGTTGTTGGTCATCACAAATCCCCTCTCACTTGGCGGCGGCTTTTTCCAGATGTCCGCCGAAGGCAAAGCGCATGGCGGAGAGCAAACGGTCCTGGTAGTCGGACTCCCCACGCGAGGTGAAGCGCTGGTAGAGCGCGGCGGAGAGCACGGGGACAGGCACGGCCTCGTCAATTACCGCCTTGATGGTCCACCGGCCCTCGCCGGAATCCGAAACCCGGCCGGCAAACTGCGAGAGTTGTTCATCTTTCGCCAGCGCAGCCGCGGTCAGGTCCAGGAGCCACGAGGCGATGACGCTGCCGCGGCGCCACACTTCCGCAACGTCACACAGGTTGAAATCGAATTGGTAGTTTTCGGGGTGGCGCAGCGGCGTGGTCTCCGCGTCAAGCGTGTCCTTATTCTTTCCCACATTTGCACCGCGCAGGACGCCCAGCCCTTCGGCGTACGCGGCCATGATGCCGTATTCAATCCCGTTGTGAACCATCTTGACGAAGTGCCCGGCGCCGTTGGCTCCGCAGTGCAGATAACCCTGCTCGGCAGTTCCGCCGAGTCCCTCGCGGCCCGGAGTGCGGGGGAGGTTGCCCGCTCCGGGGGCCAGAGTCGCGAAGATCGGGTCGAGATGCTTCACCACATCATTCTCGCCGCCGATCATCATGCAGTAACCGCGCTCCAGGCCCCACACGCCCCCACTGGTTCCCACGTCGACGTAGTGAATCTTCTTCGGGCCAAGCTGCCGAGCGCGACGGATGTCATCCACGTAATACGAATTGCCGCCGTCGATGAGGATGTCTTCCGACTCGAGGAATTTCAGCAGGTCCGCGATGGTTTGATCCACGGCCCCGGCGGGGACCATGAGCCACACGGCTCGCGGCTTTTCGAGCTTCGAGATAAATTCCTGAAGAGACGAGCTCCCTTCCGCCTTCTGCTCCACCAACTCACTTACAGCTTTGGGCGACATGTCGAAGACCACGCAGCGGTGACCGCCCTTCAGGAGGCGGCGAACCATGTTGGATCCCATTCTTCCCAATCCCACCATTCCAAGTTGCATAATTCACTCCTGTGTTTTGAGCTTGCGATAGCGGCGAATCAGATTATTGGTTGACGCGTCGTGCCCCAAAGCCTGCTCTTGCGGGCTTTCCAGTTCAGGAATAATGCGTTGCGCGAGCACCTTGCCCAGTTCCACCCCCCACTGGTCGAAGGAATTGATCTGCCAGATCGTGCCCTGGGTAAAGACAATGTGCTCGTACAGAGCGACGAGTTTGCCCAGCGCTTCCGGCGTAAGGCGGTCCGCGAGGATGGTGTTCGAAGGCCGATTGCCTTCGAAGACGCGGTGCGGCACCAGCCAATCCGGCGTGCCCTCGGCCTTCACCTGTGTGGGAGTTTTTCCAAACGCCAGCGCCTCGCCCTGCGCAAAAACGTTGGCCAGCAGCATGTCATGATGCCGCCCCAGCGGGTTGAGCGCGTGCCCGAAGGCGATAAAGTCGCAGGGAATCAGGCGCGTCCCCTGGTGGATCAACTGGTAGAAGGAATGCTGGCCGTTGGTTCCCGGCTCGCCCCAATATACCGGGCCCGTGGGGTAATCCACCTCCGTGCCTTCGAGCGTCACGTGCTTGCCATTGCTCTCCATGGTCAGTTGCTGGAGATACGCCGGGAAGCGCTTCAGATACTGCTCGTAGGGCAACACAGCCACGGTCTGCGCGCCGAAGAAATCGGTGTACCAGATGCCGAGCAGGCCCATCAGCACGGGCAGATTGCTTTCGAATGGTGCGGTGCGGAAGTGCTCATCCATTTGATGGAAACCCGCGAGCATGGAGCGGAAGTTCTCCGGGCCAATGGCCAGCATCGTCGAGAGGCCAATAGCCGAATCCATCGAGTAGCGCCCGCCCACCCAATCCCAGAACCCAAACATGTTGGCCGTATCGATTCCGAATTTCGCTACCTCCGCCGCGTTCGTCGACACGGCGACGAAATGCTTCGCCACCGAGCTTTCATCACTGCCCAGGCCGTTCAACAACCACGCTCGGGCGGTGTGGGCGTTGGTCATGGTTTCGAGTGTGGTGAAAGTCTTGGAGGAAACAATGAAAAGAGTTTCCGCCGGGTCGAGGTCTCGCACGGCTTCGGCGAAATCCGTGTTGTCAACGTTGGATACGAAGCGGAAATTCAAGGAGCGGTCACTGTAATGCCGGAGCGCTTCATAGGCCATGACGGGCCCGAGGTCCGAACCGCCAATGCCGATATTGATGAGGTTTCGGATGCGCTTCCCCGTGTGGCCCTTCCATTCGCCACTGCGGACGCGATTCGAAAAATCCGTCATCTTGTCGAGCACGGCGTGGACTTGCGGTACAACATTTTCACCGTCCACCATGATGGATGTGCCTTTGGGTGCGCGCAGGGCGACGTGCAGGGCGGCACGCTTTTCCGTAATATTGATTTTCTCGCCTCGAAACATGGCGTCCATGCGCGCTCGCAGGCCGGATTTTTCCGCGAGGCGAATCAGCAGCTTGAGCGTCTCGCTGGTGATGCGGTTTTTCGAGTAATCCAGAAAGAGGCCTGCCGCCTCTACCGTCATCCTCTCGCCGCGTTTGGGATCGTCGGCAAAAAGGCTCCGCAGATGCAGTTTTCGGATTTTCTTATAATGTGCTTCCAGGGCTTTCCAGGCCTTGCGCTTGGCCAGGGGTTTGTTGCTTCGGGTTTTAGCGGCTGCGCGCTTTGCCATGAATGCGCTCCTTTCGTCTCCGGCAGTTCCAAATTGCCTATCCCACATTCTGCCGGCCATAGTATTCTACCGGCGAAGGACTGTTTGCGAGCGTTACATTTTGAGATGATTATTGTTACGCTTTCGTTCCCAGGTTAGACGAACAAAAACCTAGCCGCTTCATTGGAATTCAAATACGCCCCGGACCTGGCTGGTGTCTTAATTTCACCCGAAGCGTTCGTAAGGGTGAGGCGGCGACTCGCTCCCACGGCTGAAATCAAAACACCACCTGGACTTGCAATTGCATCCTGGCCCGGCACGGTATAATGTTATCCCCCAGCCGGTAAAGGCCTCCCGGCCACCCACATTATGGCAAATGA
>JASHTO010000607.1 GCA_030040515.1 Terriglobia bacterium | reverse complement strand
CGGTCGATAGACCGCCGCTACAGAACTCACCTCGCACGGTGAACGCGCACCCGGCAATGCGATAAGATGAATCTGCCGGAATCGGGAAGTGCGCGAGGCCTGCGGATATAATTCAGAATGATGACGGGCACCCATCGAAATGCGGTTCTCTCGACATGCGTCGCGGCATGTGTAGCGGCAATTCTGCTGGGTTGGGCCGCAGCGGCTCGCGCCCAGGCGCCAGGGCAGGTTCCGCAACCGCCGCCGATTCACATTCCCCACATCGGCGGCCAGCAGCGTGTGGAGCGCCCGGAATCCGAGGCTCCCACTCAGGGTCCGGTTTACGTTGTGCTCTGGTTTGATACGGAGGACTACATCCTGCCGCAGAGCGACGATGCCGCCAAACGCCTCGCCGTGTTTCTGACGCAGGAAGGCGTGCCCGCGACATTCAAAATCGTGGGCGAGAAGGCGCGCGTCCTTGCGCAGCGCGGGCGACAGGACGTCATCGCAGCTTTAGCCCAACACGAAATCGGCTACCACTCGAATACCCACAGCCAACACCCCACCGTGGCCGAATACGAAGCCAATCTGGATTGGGGCACCGGCGCGGCGGAGTTCAATCGCCGCGAGCGCCCGGGCTTCGACGACGTGGCCCGCATCTTCCGAAGAACTCCCACGGCGTACGGGCAGCCGGGGGCATCCTGGGCGCCGCAGGTTTTTCCGGCGCTCGATAAATGGGGCGTGCACGTGTACCTCGACGATGGCAAGCAGGTGGGCCTGCGCGGCGCGCCCTTCTGGTACGGCGGCCTGCTCAACATTTTCAATATCCGCGGCACGGAGCAGTTTCGGCCCGATGAAAATTGGTCCAACCTGAGCATGGTGAAGGTCTGGTTCCAGGACACGTACCTCACTATGACTTCGCGCAAAGCCGGCGGACTGTTGAGCCTCTATTTCCATCCCTGCGAATTTGTGGAACAGCAGTTCTGGGATGCGGTGAACTTCAGCGAGGGGGCCAACCCTCCGCCCGAGCAGTGGAAATCTCCGCCGCTGAAGTCACCGGAAGATTCCGAGCGCGCTTTCCAATACTTTGAAGATCTCGTCCGCTTTCTGAAGTCGTTCCCACGCGTGCAGTTTCTCACTCCTTCCACCGCCGCGGAGAGGTTTCGCGATCGCGCGCAGAATCACGTCTTCTCGACGCAGGAAGTCGCGACTATTGCCGGTCAAGTGGAGCCGCAGGTGACTTTTCAGACCGGCGACAGTTTCAACCTCAGTGCGAGCGAAGTCCTTTACGTCCTGAATAAGTTCCTCACGGGGTTCGTCCAGCGGCAATCGGCGGAGCCTCTGCTGCTCGAGCGGACTCCTTACGGCCCCGCCACGTCCACGCCGCCCCTCGCGGCAAAACTGGTGGCTCCGTGGCCCCAGGTCAGCAAGGCCGTGCTCGACGTTCAGGATGAATTGGACAAAACCGGACAAATCCCCAGCGCGATTCAGGTGGACGGCCAAAGCGTGCCTCCGGAGAGCTACCTGGTGGGAATCGCCCAGGCCGTGCAGAGCCTGATGCAGAACACCGCGCTGCCCGATTCCGTTACTTTCCCTCCCGCGCGACTCGCCGCTGCGGATTACGTGGCAGATGATTCGCCGGAGCTTTGGGATTGGGTCATCTTCCCGCGCGGTTTCGACGCCCCCAAGTTGATGTCGCTCGCCAAATTGCAAGCCTGGACGCTCAAACCCGCGAAGTAGCCGGAAGTTCTGTCTTGAGGGGCCTTTCCGGTTGAGCATCTGCAATTGCCGAGGTTACAAGAGAAACAACAAATTTAGAAAATTCCATATGGATTTTCATATTCCTATGAATTTGTACATTCAGCCCATCTATTCTAACATTTAGATTCAATCAGTTACAGGCATTGGGTTTTGGCTCTATGCTTGCATATAAAAGCGCGTCCGATGGTGGAACGCCGGGCGGAATGTATTATGGTAGTTTGAGAGTTCTGAACCCCAGGTAGCGATTTGAGGACATTGAAAGTAAGGTAGTTACCCATAGGTTTTTTGAATCATCAGCATTAATATTATTTCGCTTGACGACGCAAGATTCGGCGTGATAGTTAAAGTTCCCTTTTGGCGGCCTACCGATGAAGCAGCTTGACGCGGTCAACTCTTCCCGAGTTGAAGGGGCGTTGGCGTGTGAATGAGGGCTTGAATTGTGCCTGAGATCACACGGAGTCACGAATCCGAACAACCGAAATAGGAGGCTCGCCATGAAAAGACTCTATGTCTGCGGGTTGTTCCTGACCTTGTGTGCCGTGGGCCCCACACCCTCAATGCTCTGGGGGCAGGCTAACGCCACTGGAACGGTGATTGGCCAAGTTACGGACCAAAGTGGCGCGGTCGTGCCGGGGGCGCAAGTAACCCTGACGGACGTCTCCACCCGTGCTTTCCTGGGTCAACCTACCAATGGCGCAGGTCGTTTCGCATTTACAGATATTCTGCCGGGCACGTACGACATTTCGGTGACGGCGAAGGGCTTCCGCAAGACCACTGTGACCGGTCAAACGGTGATGGTCGGCCAATCGCTCACTCTAAATCTCACGGTCGAGGTAGGCGCCGCAACGCAGACGGTGGAAGTAAGCACCGTGCCGGGCGCGGAACTGCAAACCCAGGACTCCACCATCGGAACCGCCCTTACCGGTAATGCCGTCCTTCAATTGCCTACTTTCAGCCGGGACGCCACTTCATTGCTATACTATCAGCCCACCGCAGTACCGGATTTCAACGGGGCTACCGGCAATATTACCAGCGGCACAGTGGCGGGACAAACCTCCGACCAGAACACCTATTCCATTGACGGCGGCAACGCTACCGACAACCTTTCCGGCGACAACGGTTACATCAATGGGTTCGGCGCCGGAATAGCGGCGGTTCCCACTCCCGTCGAAAGCATCGAGGAATTCAAGGTCACCACCAGCAATGCCACGGCGGATTTCAGCAATTCTTCCGGCGGCCATGTGCAGCTTGTTACCAAGCGCGGTACGAACGCCTTCCACGGTTCCGCCTACGATTACTTGCAGAACAGTGCGCTCGATTCCAACGATTGGAGCAATAACTTCACGGGGGAACCAAAGCCGAGTTCAAGATACAACCGCTTCGGTGGGTCTCTGGGTGGGCCTCTGTTGCCGACGGAGTGGGGAGGCAAAACCTACTTTTACGCCAATTATGAGGGCTTTCGCTGGCCACAGAATGCCATTTACGAGCGCGATGTGCCCTCGGCCGCGATGCAGGAGGGCACCCTGAAATTCTATGACGCCAATGGCGTGGTGCAATCCTATAATCTCAATGGCACGACCGGGTGTGGACCCACGGGGACCAACGCCTGCGACCCCCTAGGCATAGGGATAAACCCGTACGTTCAAGAAATGTGGTCGCAATATCTGCCGGCTAAGTTAATAAACGACCTTAATGCCGGCGACCACCTCAACACCTTCGGTTTTCAGGCTCCCGTCTCTATTCCCGAGACACAAAATTTCGTGGTGGGCCGCCTCGATCACGATTTTGGCTCCAGGCTTCGCTGGTTTTCCAGCTACCGTTGGTATGACTCGGTCGTTCCCACCACCGATCAAGTGGACGTCGGCGGTTTGGTGTCCGGGGATACACTGGGCGTGCCCAAATCACTCTCCCTCAATACCAACAGCCCGCGCTACTTCGTAACCGCCCTGACGGCAACGCTGACGCCGTCCGTAACCAATGACTTCCACTTCAGCTTTCTGCGCGATCAGTGGGGATGGAACCGCGGAGGGTTTGTTCCGCAGGGATCATCTTTCTCCGTCCCGATAGAGCTTGGCGACGAACTTCCGCCCGGGAGCGAGCCGGGGGAGGGATCGTCGCTCATGCCTCTCAACATCGACACTCAGAATGGGCGGGCGCGCCTGTGGGACGGCCACAACGCCGACTTCCGGGAAAACCTGTCCTGGCTCCGAGGCTCGCACTTCATGCAGTTTGGCGGCGAGTTCATACACGACTGGTGGCACTTCAATCGGTACGATGACGTGGTCGCCGGCCTCGCCAACACAGTGGTGGACAATCTTGATTGGAACACCGGACAGATCGCGATCCCTGGCACCGCGCAGCCTGTTCCTTGCACGGCGACCCTTACGTCTGCATGTCTGCCAGCCGCCTCGCTTCCCGAGTGGAATGAGCTTTATACCGACTTGCTGGGCATGGTGGCTCAGAGCCAGACGCTGGTCAGCCGGACGGGGAGCAACCTGAACTTGAATCCTATTGACACGCCGCTCGAGTCGTATATGATCGTGCACACGTTTAACCTCTATTTCAGCGATTCCTGGCGGATCAAGCCCGGCCTCACCCTAACTTATGGTCTGACTTGGGGCTATCAGACCCCGCCTTACGCCCCCAACGGTGCGCAGGACATGCTGGTGGATTCCAGCGGCAACCCGCTTTCCGTCAACACTTACCTTCAAAGCCGGCTGGCGGCCGCCGAGGCCGGAGGAACTTACGCGCCCATCATCGGCTACTCACCCGTGGGTGACGTGGGAGGGCCAAGTGGGTCAAAGTATCCATACCAGCCCTATTACGCCGGCTTCCAGCCGCGCATCGCGCTTGCCTGGACTCCCCACGCGGACAGCGGCTGGCTAGGCACAGTGCTCGGCAACAACGCCACAGTTATTCGTGGTGGCTATAGCCGGTTTTACGACCGTGGCGAGGCCATTGCCGAGGTGACGAACTCGGTGTTGGGTGACGGTTTCCTGCAGCCGATCGATTGCTCTGCGCCCTCTGCGCCGGGGAGCGGGCTCCCCACGTGTGCAGGTTTCGGCGGAACCACTCCCTCCACTGCCTTCCGCATTGGCACTAACGGGGCGGCCGCGCCTTTGCCTTCCATTCCTCAAACCCTGCCGATTCCTGTCGAGCCGGGGGTTAACGCCGCCTACGTCTCAGCGCTCTCGGCCGGCATCAACGACTATTTGCCGCCCGGTTATGCCGATGAGGTGAATGTTACTGTCCAGCGGCAGTTGAAAGGAAACGTACTGGTGGAGGTAGGATACGTTGGCAATTGGGACCGCAACCTCTACCAGGGCATTGATTTGAACGATGTTCCCTGGATGATGAAGCTGAGCGGCCAGACTTTTGCTCAAGCCTATGACAATTTGTGGACGGAACTGACCAATGGCCAGCCGGTTACCGCCCAGCCCTTCTTCGAATCCGCGCTGGGCGGGACCACAAGTGCCTATTGCTCCGGCTTTCCAAGCTGCTCTGCGGCAGTGGCAGCGAACGAAGGGCCTGCTACGGCCGTGAACCCGACTGCGACCGGGAACCTCACGGGGGAGTTTGTCACCTCCTTGTGGAGCGATTTGGACCCTAATTTCACTTTTGGTCCGCAGCTTCTTTCCACCACGCAATGCTATTGGTGTGTTTACCAGACCTCCGCAGGAACTGCGAACTATAACTCCCTCGTCGCAACCGTCCAGAAGCGCGCCGGGAACGGGTTGGTGTTGAGTAGCAGCTTTACCTATGGCCATGCGCTCGGTACACTCGCCTTGTCCCAGACCTACACGCTGGACAATCTGGATGACCCGTGGGATCCCAAGGTTGACTATGGGCCGCAGCTCTTTGACCGTAAGTTCATCACCACGAACGTCGCCAGTTACGAGCTCCCGCTCGGGCCCGGGCGACGCTTCCTCAATAGCACCAACCCCGTGCTGAAGCGGGTGGTTGGTGGCTGGACAGTTGCGCCTATTTTCTCGTATTCCACCGGTCAACCCTTGGATGTCTATACGGGGTCCTTCCAGGAGTTTGGCGCGGGCTTCGATGAAAATGGGGCGGCCGCAGTGCCATTGACCAACACTGCCAAGCTGAGCAACTCGGCCCACCAGGGCGTTAACCCGACGAGCGCCGTTGGGGCCTACAGTGCCGCCGCCAATGGTGGATCAGGCGCCAATCTGTTCACGAACCCCGCCCAGGTCTACAATGAGTTCATGCCGTGTCTGGTAGGGATTTGCAACCGGGCCGGCGGCGGGGGGCAGCTCCGCGGACCTTCGCTGTGGAACCTCGACTTCTCAATAAACAAGACCACCACCATCACCGAACGGGTCAAAGCGGAATTCTTCTCGGAGTGGTTTAACGGGTTCAACCACATGGCTTGGGGCGGCGATTTGATGTCTGAAAGCTTGGAGAATCCCTATGCCTTCGGAACCCTAGGTCAGTTCAATCCGTTGCAGAGTAACTACACGCGGATCATCCAGCTCGGCATGCGCCTCTCGTTCTAAGTCCTTTCGACATTCCTTGAACTGCGGAGAGGGCCAGCAAGTTGTCCCTCTCTTTTATTATTACGACGCTACCGCATATTCGGCCAATCTGCCTGCGGTTTATCATGTGGTATGTTTAACAGCGTGAGCGCATGTGCCGCGCGCAGTTGCAGCTCGGAAACTGGAGTTCTGCCCGCGATTACCTGGCACGTGCGCTGGCGGCAGGCGCGGGACCGGATGCGCGGCTGTTGCGCGTCCAGGCCCTGCTGCTGGGTGCGGGCGATTTCGACGGTGCGAACCAGGAAATGACGCAATACCTCGGCGGGCGCGACGTCAAGAACATGCCTCTGCCGGTTCGCCAGCTCTGGGCGAGAGTGCAAGATAAGAAAAAAATCGCGGTGGCCTATCTGAAAGTTAAAACCAATGTAAACGAATCCATCGACTACTTCCACAAAAGGGCTTCGGAGCTCGCAGGCCTCGTGCCCACCACGGATCAGTCGCTGCTCCCCGAAAAGGCAAGGTGGACCTATCTTTGGACCAGAGGTTTCACTACCTGTGCTTGGTCCCAAACGACGCCTCCGATCTGGGCTTTACCGGGTATCGCGCCAATTTGCTGGAAGATGGTGGTCAACCCCAGGGCTTGAAGGACGGTTTCATGCTCACTTCGGGCTTTGTTTCGGCCTCGTTGGTTTTTCATCCGACCTACCAGTCGGAGTCCAGCTTTAAGTACCTCGGACGGCAGAAGATCGACGACCGAGATACGTATGTCGTGGCTTTCGCTCAGCGCCCTGAGAAGGCGCGATTGAATGGCGTATTCAAAATGGGCAACACCAGTATTCCAACGTTTTATCAAGGTCTGGCTTGGATTGATGGCGAGAATTACGAAATTCTCCGTCTGCTCACCGATTTGCTGAAGCCCTTGCCGGAGGTGCGGTTGGAGAAGGAAACAACCGAGATCGATTTCGCCGAGGACCATTTCAAATCGATGGACGGGGGATTCTGGTTGCCGCGGGAAGTGAAGGTGAGCGTCGACTGGAACGGGAGGTATCTCAGGAATTTGCACGAATATTCGGATTTCAAGCTGTTTAACGTTGGCGTTTCGGAAAATGTGGGAAATCCGAAAGAAGCCAACCAGACCTCCAAGGAAGATAACGCCTCCCAGCCACCCAATTAGTCATCGCGAGAGATCCAGAAATTCCTTTGCGGCAGTGTATCCGCTTTGCACGGCGCCTTCAATGGTGGCGGGCAGGCCGGTGGCAGTCCAATCACCTGCAAGGTAGAGCCCATGAACAGGGGTCCGGGCAGGGGGGCGCAGGGCATCGGCTTCCGGGCTCGGCGAGAAAGTGGCGAAACGTTCCTTCATGACGAGCGAGTGGACAAGCTTGGCCTTGCGTACCGCGGGAAGCATTCCACCCAGTTCCCGCAAAGAAATGGCCAGCAATTCCTCCTTCGAGCGGCTTACATGCTCGCGCGCGCCGCTCAGCACCAGCGAGACGTAATGGCCTTTATCACCCAGAATGCGGCTCCGATTGAAAAGCCATTGGATGGTGGTGCCGCGCAGGCCCGCAAATTCCAGATCGGTAATCGGCGCGTCAAACCAAAGGTTGATCGAAATGATCGGCGCGGGCCGCAGGGCCAGACCGACGGCAAAAAACGGCTCGTTTCGTGCCAAATCAACTGGCAACATCGTGGCGAATTGGTGCCACGGCACGGCGGAGATCACCGGAACGTCTTCGATTCTTTCACCGCCGCCCAAATCCACACCGCGGCAGGCCCCATCCGCAACGGTTAATTGATTTACGCCGCGCCCGGTCTCCACGCGGCCGCCGCGCGACTCAATGAAAGCTGTGGCCGCTGCGGTATAGCATTCGCTCAATCCCACACGCGCGATGCCCAGTCGCGAATCCTCAGGCGAAGAAAACAACGCCAGCCGCAGCACGCGCTCAAATAACCTGGCGCTCGCCGCACGCGGGTCCTCATTCATCGCCGCGATGCAGAGCAAATTCCAGAAATTGCGCTGCAAACCTTCTGATTGTCCCCGCCGGGTCAGCCATTCCGTGACGCTCTCCACATTCGCGGGCCCGTTCGTTGTTCCGCCGTTGTGCAGGCCCTTGCCCAGGCGCAAGACTTCCAATTTTTGCTTTAGGGTGAAACTGCCGGAACCCAATACTCCTAGGAACAGATGCCAGGGGGAAGGCAGATCGGGGCAATCGAGATGCGTCAGCCGGCCATCGCGATCCAGGAACGGAACGCTGAGCTTTGTCTGAAATTGCACCCGGTCGAGCGTTCCTATCGTTTTGAGAAACTGAATGGTCGAGTGGTAGCATCCCATGAAAAGATGCTGGCCATTGTCGACGACTGAGCTGGTGGCAGGATCCTGAAACGATCGGGCGCGCCCGCCGAGATAGGGCTTCTGCTCGAGCAAGCATACGCGCTTGCCCGCGTCCGCCAGCGCCACTCCCGCTGCCAGGCCGGCAAATCCACCGCCGATGATGATGACGTCAAAACGCATTGACCGTAGAGCCACGCTTGAGGGTGGCACCTGCCGCTCCCGCCCCGGCGGGACCGGCGCTACTTATGCCACTCCGCTCCGAGGAAAACCGTAAACGCCTTCCAGAGTTTCAGCGGGCGGGGAACGCGCACGCGTTTTCCGTACACATTGTAGCGACGCTTCTGGATGCGCCTCAGGATGTTCCAGTAAATCGCCGCCATAATCTCTGCCGCCTTCATCGATGGCCGGTCTTCGGCGGGCAGCATCTGCCGGGCCAGATCGAAATAATGACGCGCTCGGTCGCATTCGAACTGCATGAGTTCGATGAAGGTATCGTTATAGGCGCCGGCCAGCAGCTCGCCGGGCCGAATGCCGAAGTGGTCCAAATCCTCCTGTGGAAAATAAATGCGTCCGCGCTGCGCGTCGCGCTGAACGTCGCGCAGAATGTTGACAAGTTGCAAAGCCGTGCCCAGATTCACGGCATAATCGCGCGTGCGGGGGTTCTGATAGCCGAAGATTTCAATGCAAATCAGCCCGATGGTGGAAGCCACGCGATAACAATAAAGCGACAGGTCGTCGAAGGTGGTGTAACGGGTGCCGGTCAGATCCATTTCCAAGCCCAGAATCAGGTCCTCAAATGGCTTGCGGGGGATTTTGAATCGCTGAATGGCCTCGGCCAGGGCGCGCAACTCCGGAGCATCGAGTAGGCCGGCGTTTCTGTTGTAACAGGCGTCGAGGATCTGGCGGTAGCGGTCGAGCGCCGCTGCCGCCTCAGCCGCGGGCAATCCGCTGTCCGCAATGTCGTCGCCGCGCCGCGCGAAGGCGTAGACCGCTTCAATCGCCTGCCGCTTTTCGCGTGGAAGAAAAACAAACGCGTAATAGAAATTGGTGACGCGCGCGTTGGTGAAGTGGGCATTTCGAGAGGAAACGTTCATGATGGAATGCTAACCGTGGGCGCAGGCGCGACGGTTGCCCCGAGGGGAGCCCGCCGGGCGCGCAGATAAAGCCGCAGGAAGTCCCACTTACTGAGCGACGGCCGCCGGTGAAAGATATCATAGGAAACAACTTCGATTTTCGAGAGAATGGATGTTCCTCCCAACCACGTTAGACGCAATTGTGTGCGCAATCTCGGCTGAACTTCCTCCGGCAGGCTTCTTCCACGCTCAAAAAGCTCGCGCGTGCGGGCGATTTCAAACGCCAGCAACTCCCGCCAGCGTTCGTCGCAGCGGCCGGCGAGCAAGTCATCAAGCGTGTAACCAAACCGCGCCATGTCTTCCAGAGGCAAATAGACACGATCACGCGAGAAATCAATCGCCACGTCCTGCCAGAAGTTGGTGAGCTGAAGGGCCGTGCAAATGTTGTCCGAAAGCTCGAACAGGCGCAGGTCGTGATAGCCGAACAGCTCCAGCACCAGCCGCCCCACCGGGTTCGCCGAACAGGTGCAATAGTTGAGCAGGGAATTGAAATTCGAATGGCGGTTCACCACCACGTCGGACTCGAAGGCGCGCAGTAAATTCTCAAAATTCTCGCGCGAGAGGCGGAAGCGGTCGGCACTGTCACGCAGCGCCAGGAAAACCGGGTGATCGAAATTTCCCTCGTAGCAGGCATCGAGTTTGGCGCGCCAGTCGGCGAGCTTTTCCAATCGGTTTTCAACGCCGGGTTCGTCTGCGATATCGTCCGCGTAGCGTGCGAAGGCGTAAACCACCGCCAGCGCGTCGCGCTTGTCGCGAGGGACAAGGTACGATGCGGTGGGAAAGTTTTCGTAATGCCGGCTCGCCAGCCGCTGGCACTCGGCATATGCCGCGCGCAGCGCGTTTTCCGATGCGGACTTCATCTCGAACCTGAGTTTCATTATAGGGCCACACACGCGTGTGTGGAAGTGGCATGGTCACCCTGGCCATGCACATCGGCGTGTAGGGGCGGCGTGCCTGGCGAGACGCCCACGCTACGGGCGTCCAAAGGGGTGTATGCTCTTTGATATGCCCACGGGTATGAAACGGTTCGTGACGCTTTTCGTGCTCACGGTGTTTCTGACGATCTCGGCGGCCCCTCAAAGCCGGCGGCCGCCACTGTCCAAAGACGAAGTTCATGATTTGTTGTCCAGTCATCAGCCCGGCAGCGAAATTGCCGCAACCATTCGAAAATACGGCATCAACTTTTCCCCGACGAACGCAGTTTTGGAGGAATTCCGTGCGTCAGGAGCTGACAAGTCCGTGTTGGCAGCCCTTCAGCAGGCGTGGCACCCGGAAATTCCCAAGCCGCTCAGCGCCACGCAGATTCGCATGCTGGTTACAGCCGAAACTCCGAGTGAAAACATTGTCAGGCTCATGGCGGAACGAGGAATCGATTTTCAGCCGACTGCCGCCTTCCTGAATGAAATGCGTTCCGATGGCGCCCAGGACGTGCTCATCGACGCATTGCGGCGGGCGTCGCCGCGGCCCTTCAGCAAGGAAGAGCTTGAACAACTGCTGGGCACAAGCATGGACGAGGATGGGCTCGCGCAACAAGTCCGGCAGCGCGGGATTGACTTTGAGCCAGTCACTGCCAACCTCGAGGCATTGCGCAATGCGGGCGCCCATTCTCCTCTGCTGGAAGCTGTGCGCACGGCCCGGCGTGCGAAGCCTTTTGCGGCAGGAACACCGGCGGTTGCCGCGTTGCCTCCCGTCGTCGCGGAAGGCAAACCTGTAAACCTCGTCTGTGGAGCCGGTGATTCAGACGTTCCCATTTTTGCCGTACCTGACAATTTGGGAGACGTTGCAACTCATCTGCCCTGCGGCCAGCAGGTTACCTTTATGGGGAAAGTAGCTGCGCCCCCGGGAGTCGATAAGATTCGGTATGGCGACGGGAAGGAAGGATATGTTGCGGACGATTGCATTGGGTCCGCGATCGCCGGGTTGGGGGCGGACGTTAAACCGCCCACTGCGATTTACAAGCCTGATCCTGATTACACTCCCCAAGCTGCTCGCGACGGTATCGAGGGGACAATCCAATTCTCGGTGGTGGTGGATACCGAGGGTGACATATCCGACATCCAAGAAAAGTCCGCACCTCTGGGCGACGGCCTGGATCAAAGCGCCATCGATACGGTGAAAAAGTGGAAGTTCAATCCCGCGACGCGCAATGGTGTTCCAGTCCCGGTGCGCGTAACGGTGGAGGTGAGTTTTCGTATGAGAAAGGCACCGAAATAGGGCGATTGCGCCGTCATGCTGGTGAAACAAAAGTCGTCATCAAAATTCATCTTAACGTAGTTGCCCTCTTACATGAATCCCGTTAAAATCTAGCCTTCACAAATTCATCCGCCCACTCGATCCCTGCGCGCTAAGGAGACCAAAGTGGATTCCCTGATTTCTCCGGAGCCGCCGCTTACCCGGCCGGAAAGCGTCCCCTTGGACAGCCCGGATCTCTACATCAACCGCGAGTTGAGCCTGCTGGAATTTCAGTCCAGGGTGCTCGAGGAAGCAACGGACCCTGCCAATCCACTGCTGGAGCGCGTGAAATTTCTTTCTATCCTCGGCTCGAACCTTGATGAGTTCTTCATGGTTCGCGTGGGTGGATTGATGAAGCAGGCGGCGAGCGGCCGCGGAGAAGCCGCGCGCAACGGACGACCTGCCGGAACGCAACTGCAACTGATTCGCGAGAAAATTCTGAAGATCGGGACGCAGGCGCACGATCTGTGGAACAAAGAAATCCAGCCTGCCCTGGAGCAGGAGGGAATATTTGTTGTTGACGCCGCCTCCCTGGCGGGCGAGGAGCGCGCCGCTGTGGATACCTACTTCCACCAGCATGTTTTTCCCGTCCTCACGCCGCTGGCGTTCGACCCGGGCCGGCCATTTCCGCACATCTCGAATCGCAGCCTGAACCTGGCCGTGGTGGTGCGCGACCAGAAGGGGCAGGAGCACTTCGCGCGCGTCAAGGTTCCCAATAGCCTGGCACAGTTAGTTTCGGTCCGAACTGCTCCCGTCGATTCGCCTCCATCACCACCTTCTCGGAAAATCCACAAATTCATCTGGCTCGAACAGTTGATCGCCGCCAACCTGGGCTTGCTCTTTCCGGGGATGGAAATTGTAGGATCATCGCCCTTCCGCGTGACACGCGACGCCGAAGTGGCCGTGCAGGAATTGGAAAGTGACGACCTGCTGGAAACCATCGAAGAGGCCATGCGCGAACGCCGCTTCCTGGCCGTCGTTCGGCTGCAAGTGGCACAGGAGATGCCGGAGCGAATTCTTTCCATTCTCACCCGCCAAATCGGCGTCCACGAGCAGGACGTCTATTGGACTGAGGGCCCGCTGGATTTCGACCGCTTTATGGAGCTTTATTCTGTCGACCGCCCGGAACTGAAGGAAAAGCCATTTTTGCCGAAAATTCCCGCCAGCCTGGGCGCGGACTGCCAAGAAGACATCTTCAGCTTGATTCGCCAGGAAGACTATCTTCTGCATCACCCCTACGATTCCTTCCAGCCGGTCGTGGAATTCCTGCGCCAGGCGGCGCACGACCCCAACGTGCTGGCTATCAAGATGACGCTCTACCGCGTGGGAAGAAACTCGCCGATAGTCGCCGCGTTGCTGGACGCGGTTGAGGATGGCAAGCAGGTGGCCGTGCTTATGGAATTGAAGGCTCGTTTCGATGAGGAGAGCAACATCGAGTGGGCACGGACGCTGGAACATGCGGGCGTGCATGTGGTTTACGGACTTGTCGGCATGAAAGTGCACAGCAAAATCGCCCTGGTGGTGCGGCGCGAAGGGGATGGCATCCGCCGGTATGTGCACCTGGGGACGGGGAACTACAATCCCTCCACCTCGCGGCTCTATACGGACCTGGGTCTGCTGACCTGCGATGAGCAAATCGCCGCCGATGCCACTCACTTCTTCAATGCCCTCACTGGATACGCGGCGCAGCAGAATCCCAAAAGACTTCTTGTGGCTCCGGTCAATATGCGCGAGCGGTTGGTGGAACTGATGGGCCGTGAAATCGACCATCAAAAGGCCGGGCGGGCCGGGCATGTGATTTTCAAGGTCAACGCGCTGGAAGATCTGGACATGATCCGGCTGCTCTATCAGGCTTCGCAAGCGGGCGTAAAACTGGACCTCCTGGTTCGCGGCATCTGCTGCCTGCGCCCTGGCGTCCCCGGACTGAGTGAAAACATCCGCGTGATCAGCATCGTAGGCCGCTTCCTCGAGCACAGCCGGATCTATTACTTTCACAACGGTGGCAAAGACGAAGTCTTCCTCGGCAGCGCGGATTTGATGCGCCGCAACCTGAGCCACCGCGTCGAGATCATCTTTCCCGTCCATTCCCCACGGCTGGGCCAGCGGTTGAAGGAAATTCTCGACGTTTACCTTTCCGACCAGGCCAAGTCGCGATATCTGCAAACCGACGGCCAATACACGCGAAGCATTCATCACATGGCCCCCATCGCCATCAATGCGCAAGCGTCGTTCCTGGCGGCGGCACATGAAACCGGCCGTCGCAGGATGCGTTCCTCCAAGCGAAGTCTGCGATAAATTTCCGGCAATGCTTGCCGGTCCTTCTCATTGCGGCTGCTCACCATGGACAACGGCGGGGGCGAAAGCATCGTGGCCGCCGCAATCGTGCCTTCGGTTGCCGCGCCGATGCCCGTTCCCACGCACGCCGGCGACCCTTCGCCGATTTCGGCGAATTTGTGGGGAGCGTTGCCGAACCTGGAGTTACCTTCCGACCACACAGGGGGAGCTTGACACAACCACTAAGTGCGGTGATGGGTCAGTTTCAAATCTCGGAGTGGGGGCACCCCTTGCCCTGCGGCCCATAGCCTTCGGGCGACGGGTCGCGGGTGCCCTGGATTTAAGGGCAGGGACGAGCCCTGCCCCTCCGGAATTTCAAACTGACCCACTACTCTGAGCGCTTGCTAATAGCTTTCTGGTGCGAGCTTGTGGTACCCTTTTCTCTGCTCGAAAGTCATTCTTGCGCAACTTCTTACCCTTGTTCGAATCGGGTTGCCTTGGGGGACACAGCGACAAAAGTGAAAGGACGGCATTTTCATGTCAGGCCACTCAAAGTGGGCAACAATTAAACATAAGAAGGGTGCGGCGGATGCTCGCCGCGGAAAAATCTTCACCAAGATTATCAAGGAAATGACGGTCGCAGCACGAATCGGCGGAGGCGACCCCGACTCAAATCCCCGCCTGCGCACCGCCGTTGCGGCCGCCAAGGCGGAGAACATGCCCGCGGACAACATCAAGCGGGCGATTCAGAAGGGCACGGGCGAACTACCTGGCACCACCATTGAAGAAGCCGTATACGAGGCTTATGGCCCCGGCGGCGTTGCCATGATCGTTGAAGTAACCACTGATAACAAGAATCGGACCACCTCCGAAATCCGCCACCTCTTTTCGAAACACGGCGGGGCGTTTGGCGCTTCCGTGGCCTGGATGTTCAGCAAAAAGGGTTACGTGGTGGTGGAGAAAGATAAGGCGGGTGAAGAAAAGCTCCTCGAAATCATTACCGACGCCGGCGCCGACGACATGAACGATGACGGCAGCAATTGGGAAATTCTTTCCGCGCCGGACAAATTCCAGGCTGTGGTTGATCGTCTCAAAGAGGCCCAGATTACTCCCGCGGCTGCGGAGATCTCCCTGGTGCCGCAGAATTATGTGAAACTCACCGGCAAGCAAGCCGACCAAATGCTGCGCCTGATGGAAGATTTGGAAGATCACGAGGACGTTTCGCACGTTTACGCCAACTTTGACATTGAAGAGGCGGAAATGGCTACGCTCACGCAGAGTCGGTGAGGGGGAGTTTAAACTGCCGCAGGAAGCAGTTGGCGTGACGGGCCGGGAGTCGGGCCCGAGATTTTTTCTGATCGCCTGATCCTCTTTTCCGGAAATGACGCGCGAGGTGCCCGACAATAGATTCATACGCCTCTATCGCCGAAGGAGGTCATTTCGCCATCGCGTCCAGATCCAAGGTCCGCCGTCTGTTTGCCTCATGCGTCGCCGCCGCAATCTTTGCACCCTTTCCGGGAACTTATCCTCTTACTGCCCAGCAGAACCCATCTGTTCCGCAGCTCACCTTCACTCGTACTCTCAAGGGCAGTTCTCCGGAGTACGTCGCCTTGACCGTCGATGCCAATGGCAAGGGCACATACGATTCCCATAGCCTCAAGGACCCTCCCTCTCCCCACCCGATCCAGATCTCTGCGGACACTACGGAACGGTTATTTTCCCTGGCGGATTCCTTAAATGATTTCCGCGGGCTCAACCTCGACAGCCGACATCGGGTGGCAAATATGGGCCTCAAGGTATTTACCTATGAGGCGGGAGCACAAGTTTACCGCGTGCAGTTTAATTACACGGAAAACCGCGCCGCGCAACAACTCGCTGATATTCTCGATAAGATCAGTAACGTGGAGGAGCAGATCAACCAGCTCGAGTACGATATGAAGTATGACCACTTGAGCCTTCCCCAGACCTTGCTCCAGATCCAGAATGGCTTGTACGATCACGATTACATTGAGGCCGCGCTGATGGTTCCCACCCTGGAGAAAATCTCCGCCGATCCCCGCTACCTGCACCTAGCCCAGGCCCGTGCGCAGGATATCATGCAACGAATTCAGGAAAACAAATAGAAGCCGCGCCAACACCGGCACCAAGGGACCAGGACTTTTGTCCCCCAATGCCATGCAACTTCTGAGTTGTCAGATTCGTCTACGTAGGTGTAGGGTAGGGGAATGAAGCCAGCCGGCAAGAAGTTGTGAGGTGGCCCATGAGGTCCCTTTTCCGTTTTTCCCAAGTATTGCCGATATCAGGATTCATTGCATTGCTTGCGGCAGGTTTGGCATGCGCCCAGACCAGTTCCAGCGCGCGTGTGATCCGCCTGAGCTTCGTGGAGGGCAGCGTCACGGTTCAGCGCCCGGACGTGCAGACGTGGGCCGAAGCGCCGGTGAACACTCCGCTCCAGGAGGGCTTCAAGCTTTCCACGGGTGAGAACAGCTACGCGGAAATTCAGTTTGAAAACGGCGGGACTATCCGGTTGGGCGAACTCTCCTTGCTCGACTTGAAAGAATTGGGGCTGGCCGCTAACGGCGGAAAGAATGACCATGTCGAACTCCGCCAGGGTTACGCCACCTTCCACCTCCTCCCCTCGGACCGCGGCGGTTTGCTCCAGGTGGACACGGTGAATGGCTCGTTAATCGCGCGCGGCGGCACCCTATTCCGTGTGGATTTGGATCAGGAAGCCGAACGAGTGGAGGTGTTTGACGGCGCAGTGAATGTGCAGGGTAACCTGGGCCACATGACAGTCGACAAGAATTACGCGCTTCTCATGCAGCCCGGCGCAGCAGAGCCGACGGCGATCTCAAAGGGAATTACTGAGGACGATTGGGACCATTGGGTCGATGACCGCGAGAGCAACACCGACGCATCCTCCACGGTTCCCCCGCCCGAAGGTTATAATGGTGACGCTTCCGAAGCGCCTTATGGGTGGGCGGATCTTCAAGAAAACGGGAATTGGATGAACGTGGCAGGCCTGGGGTACGGTTGGACTCCGACGACCGTGGGGGTGGATTGGGCGCCCTACACGATGGGTCAGTGGTGCTGGTATCCCGGATATGGTTATACCTGGATTGGTGCTGAACCCTGGGGTTGGCTCCCTTACCACTATGGCGGGTGGAAATTTTTGCCCGGGAAAGGCTGGGTGTGGTTTCCGGGAAATTTTGGCGTGTGGTCTCCCGCCCTGGTCACCTGGTACAGCGGTCCGAATTGGATCGGGTGGACGGTGCGTACACAGCGGAGGGACGAAGCCAATGCCTGTGGCGGGAATTGCGGCGGCGGAGTCGTGAGCAGCACAACGTTCCGCCAGGGTGGATTCCTTACAGCGAATCTCATGCTCAATGTGAGTCCGGCGACCGGTGAGAGGGTGAAGGAGCCGGGAGTCGCACCTTTGGCTTCAGCCTGGCTGCCCGGGAAGATGGTCCCATCGCCCGCAGCATTGAGCAGTGGAATCCAGGCGGGGCCGAGCCACTCCAATGAGGTATTCGAGAACTCCAACTCTGCGGTTGTCTATGATGCTCAGCAAAGGCGCTATGTGAACGGCAATGTCGCGACGCAGCCGCAATCGCCCGATTCGACCGCTGGAGCCCGCACACTGAACGAACCAAATTCCGGAATGATTCAACCCGTGCCTGTGGCAGGCCGTGAGGCAAGCAATCAGCCGGTGGTCAGCCCGAATCCCTGCGCAAACCGATTGCCCTCCATGGATTGCGTAATTGTGCATCAAAGGTTTTACACGAGCCCCGTAAAGCCCTCGCCCGCCAGCCATCCAGGTGTAAGTGGCCCACCCGCTGGAGGACACCTGCCCCCCGCACCGCTTTCAAGCGGCGGCGGGCACTCTGGCGGGTCCTCGGGTGGAGGCGGTGGGCGCCACTAAACTCTGAGTCAGGAAACCATCATTCCCGCGTAACCTACAACTGCGCTGCAGTCGCCGCTGGCATCTGCAGAGGTGGCGTAGCGCACCAACTCCGCACGCGTGGCCCCCAGGTCTTTGGCCGCGGTTAGCATGGCCACAGCGGGCCCATAGCCGCACATAGAAATGTCTTCTTTACGAATCACGTCATATAGCCCTGCGGGATCGAGTGCCAGAATCTGGTCAATTGCTTTGCGATCCTTCACGCGCGTGACGTCATCGGGTTCATAGTGGTTCATGTCGCTCGAGGCAACGATCATCACCGAGCCGCTTGACTTCTTCAGCGCTTCGGCGATTCCATGCCCGAGCGCTTCCAAAACCGGATAGCGGCTCACGCCGATGGCAATGGGTACAAAAGTGAAGTTCTCCACGTGCCGCTGCAAGAAGGGCAGTTGGACTTCAATGGCGTGCTCATCCTCATGCGCTCGGCTGTCTTCCTCAAGCAGGTGGCAGGAATGTTGAAGAAGTGCCGAGAGGTCGGAATTGATGGCGGCGGCGCCCAGCGGCGTCAGCCACTCGCCTTTGGATATGATCGCCAGCGGGACGCCACGACCCGTGTGGTTTGGACAGAGAATAATGTAGGCCGCACGCGCGGGAAGCCGCTGAAATACCGCGCCCGCCACGGGCCCCGAATACATGTAACCCGCGTGAGGGACCATGCAGCCGAAGACGGAGTCGTCTTTGCGCGCGGCCTCCGTTTCAGTT